>JAGHCS010000151.1 GCA_021160355.1 Candidatus Cloacimonadota bacterium | reverse complement strand
TTTATATCCCCGATACAATCTTTAATATTATCTTTTTTGTTGTAGGAGATTATATGTCAAACATTTTCTAATCGTTTAATTTACATACCCCAAAATTTTTCAGAATGATGGTATTTTTTAACTAAACGATCGAAATATACTTATCCAAAAGCTAAGAAATACAACATACTTATCGAAGCTAAAATGCTGTCACACTGCGATCAGTCTTCGCCGCCGGCTGGAGGATCAGGTTGACAACAGCAAGTGTTGATAAAAAAAGCAGTTTCTCTAAAAGTAATTTTCCATCATAATTTTACCGCAAATCCTTTATTAATGCACCGTTCAGAAAATGTGTGCCTAAATTTTGAGGGTATGCCTGTTTTCTAATCGTTTAATCTGCAGACACAGAAAAATTCACAGATACATACAATGTCAGAAAGTGGTAATTTGAGAGCTGATACTATTTGGATCCCCCGCTTTTTCTCAATAAATATAATTATTTTTAAAAAGTGATTTTAATTGCTGGCATATAAGATCCAACCCTACTCCTCCAGCTGACGGATTAAACGGTACTATAACCAGTGTCAATATACTCGACTACTCCCCCAAATATAAAAGCTATTTATTCTTATCAATCTTAGGATGACTTTGGAATCTATCTCCCTCTTTCATCATTCTGATCTTATCCTGTAGATCTCTTCCAAAACTTTGCATAAAGAGAAGGTAGCGCCCGAAATTTTCTTCACCAAGTTCATCCCGTAGTTTTTGGTATAGTACGGATTTCTTTTTATTGAGTTCGCTTTCCTGAACAAGAAGAAGGTCAACATTCTTTGCGATCTCCTTCTTATCATTGTTGTCTAATGCAACTTCCAGATCATTCATAATTGCGCGATGAGATTCAAAGGAATCCCCCATAAGATTATCAATATCTTTAATGATTGGAAGGACTTTCATGCTTTGTTCGTTTGTAAGATTAAGAATTTTGAGAAGTTCTAGATTTCTTAACTGCAAAAGAACCTTTTTATTCTCACCTTTTGACTGCGGGTGCCATGATTGAGCAAAAGCAATTGATGAAAATATCAGCATCCCTAAAATAAACAATAAAATTTTTTTATTCATTATAACTCCTAAAATCATGTAATTTCGTTATCATACATTTTATTTATCAATTCTTCTAATTCATCATGATCAAGATCATTCAAAACCTCTTCATAATTCTGCCAATCTCCATACAGAATATCGTATGTCAGTTCTTCGTTCTCGTAGATTTCCTGAAGATACAGTGTCTCAAGATTATCAAGATATCTATCTTCTAATGAGATAGTTTCCGTATAGGTAACATTATCAATCACATAATAATTTTCTGTAAGTTCAGGCACTGTTTTCGGGGCAAAGAAAAATACCATCAACGCTATAAAGATGAGTGAAGCAGTTGCGATAGCTGGTTTTACCCAGTATCGAACCCAGAATGAGCTTTCATCATTTTGCGGCAGCTTACTAAATCTTTGTGTGATATGTGCATGCGGGGGGACAGGATTAAGCTTAACATCCTGATCAACAAACTCCTGGGTTATGTCGAGGATCTTTTTCCATTTCTCAAGCTCTCTTCTACAATGCCCACATTCCGAAAGATGTGAAGCAATGTGCTTTTTCTTTCGTGAAGAAAGCACATCATTTAAATAATCGAGTAAAATATTCTTATCAATACACTTCATAGTTACTCCTGAAATTCAAGCAGGTTTTGATTCTGTAGGTCATTTTTTATCTTTTGCATAGCAAAGAAATAATTACTTTTCACGGTTCCGAGGCTCTTCCCCAATATCTGTGCTATCTTTTTAAAGGGAAGCTGATTATAGTAGCGCATCACAAAAACTTCTTTCTGGCGTGGAGAAAGCAAATTGATCACATTTTCGAGTGAAACAAAGAGTTCTTTTTCATGAAGTACAGATGATGGATTTGCATTCATTTCCGTGCGCATTTCGTGAGCTTCGGGGAAACGGCTTATTTCTTTGTTTCTTTTATTATTCATATAATAGATATGATTCAGTGCAATCCTGTAAATCCAGGTCGTGAATTTTGCTTCCTTTCGAAATGATTTAATGTTTTCATAGACTTTCAAGAAAATATCCTGAGTTGCATCTTCTGCATCTTCATAATTTTTCAACATCTTCAATGCAAGCAGGAAGATCTTTTGATAATTTTCTTCAATCAGTTGATTGAGTCGAATCGAATCCATGTTCCATTTTCGTTTATTTGGTTAGACGTCTTTACCGGAAAAAAGTTTAAATTCATTATATTTATATGACCCATACCACATATTTGTGTGGTCAAATTATTCTAATACTTGCAATTACTGCAAGTAAATCATTAATCACATTTAAATTGACAGGATAAATGTAATTTTTATGTAGGTGTGATAGCAAACAGATCATACTGTTAATATTTTGTGCATATGACGACAAATAAGGATTAAGATGAAAAAGAATGAACAGAAAACATTTAAAAATGTTCTGCGCAATAGCATATTGCGCTACGGAGACAATATTGCAGTTTCAATGGTTGGTGGTAAGCCCATCACCTATGAAAAATTTGGCAAAAAAGTAGAAATACTCTCTAAGATATTGCAGAAAAGAGGAATTATAAAAGGAGATAAGGTTGCGATCTTATCAGAAAACAAGCCGCAATGGGGCATTGCATTTTTTGCAATTACAACCCTTGGAGCGATAGCTGTTCCAATCCTTCCTGATTTCCATGCAAATGAGATCCGCCATATTCTCATGCACTCGGAGGCAAAAGCGATTTTTATATCTCAGGAGCAGTATAACAAACTGGAAGATGTCGAGATGGAAAGCTTAAGCACAATATTTCATATTGATGATTTCAGTATAATACCACCACATACAACAGTAGATAAACTTAAAGAGTTAATAAAAGAAGGAGAGGTTGAATTTGCAAAATTACGAGAATCAGCCATGAAATTTCTCTATCCTGAACAGGGTTCTCTTAAGGAGGATGATGTCGCATCTATAATTTATACTTCCGGCACCACGGGTCATTCAAAAGGAGTCGAACTCACCCATAAAAACTTAATTTTTGATGCAGAAGCAACTCTGAAGATTCAAAATGTCGTAGAAGACGACAGACTGCTCTCGATCCTTCCACTTTCTCATTCCTATGAATTCACTATAGGTTTTTTAATTCCCTTTATTCAGGGAGCTTCGATATATTATATTGATAAACCGCCTGTTTCGCGTGTGTTGCTTCCAGTTTTGCAAAAAATAAAACCCACTATGATGCTCACAGTACCCCTTGTGATAGAGAAAATTTATAAACTCAGGATTGCACCTCAATTATCAAAAAGCGGACTGATAAGGGCATTAATGAAAGTGCCTACTATAAGAAAAAAACTTCATAAAGTAGCTGCAAAAAAAGTGATGAAATTCTTCGGTGGAGAAATGAAATTCTTCGGCATAGGCGGCGCAGGATTGAACAGTGAAGTTGAAAAATTCTTACGGGAAGGGAAATTCCCTTATGCAATTGGATACGGTTTGACAGAAACTTCACCATTGATCGCAGGTAGCGGAGTAAAAAATACACGATACCGATCTACTGGTATAATCATTCCTGGAGTAGAGGTTAAAATCAATAATCCAGATAAGAAGACTGGCGAAGGTGAGATATGGATCAAGGGCGACAATGTGATGAAGGGTTATTATAAGGACCCGGACAGAACAAAAGAAATGTTTACAGAAGACGGATGGTTCAAAACAGGTGATCTTGGCTATATGGATAATGATGAGTACTTATTTATAATCGGAAGATTAAAAAATATGATCGTTGGTCCGAGCGGTGAAAATATCTACCCGGAGGAGATAGAATCACAAATAAACCAATATGATAATGTGCTCGAATCTCTGGTTTACCAGGAAAACGGACAGCTTGTTGCGCGTGTTCATCTAAATTACGAAGAACTTGATTCGGAATTCGCGCATAAGAAATTATCTGAAACTAAGATCGCAAAACAAATTGAAGAAATGCTTGAAAAAATGAGAACTGAAGTCAATGACAACATGTCATCTTTCTCAAGAATCATTAAGATGATCGAACAACACGAGCCTTTCGAAAAAACTCCAACAAAGAAGATAAAAAGGTATTTATACACGCTTTAAAAGGAAACTGTTCTTCTGTTTTGTAAAAAATGCAGTGAGTTTATCGTCCTTTCGATAAAGAAGCGAGGACGAAGACAATTGCTGATGTAGAACGTTCACACATCATGAAAATATTAGACGAATGCGAGTACAATCAAGTGAAAGCAGCAGAGATGCTTGGGATTCATCGTGATACGTTATCAAGAAAAATCAAAGAATATAATATTGACCTCACGAAATAAATATTGTTATGGATAAGATAAGAGTAAGAAGAATACTACAACTGGTTTCGCTTGGGATATCCGTGTCACTGTTTGTTTTACTGATACAGGGTACACTTCCTGTCGCCCACGAGTACTGCCCCTATGCATCGGTGTGCTTCGGCGTGTGGAAGATCGGAGCAAAATTTGCACCATTTATTTTTCCAGCTGCAATTATCATTGGTGCATTGATAGCGCTAAGTTCATTATTCCTCGGACGATGGTTTTGTGGATATGTGTGTCCCCTTGGAACTGTTCAAGAACTTATCTATTCAAGCAGGAAAACCAAAAAAAAATTTGAGCAATTAATTCCCTATAAAGTACATAAACGGCTGAATATTATCAAATATATTGTGCTATTATTCACTGCGGTAACTGCCTATCTTGGAGCCCAATACCTCTATATGAAATTCTGTCCTGTTCTTGCAATCGCTCATATTCAAAATATTACAATAGCTGGAATTGTTGTGCTTGGCATAATTATTTTTGCTGGTTTTTTTATTGAAAGATTCTGGTGCCGCTACCTATGCCCATATGCAGCACTCATGAATGCGGTCCAGAAAATTGCTGACTTAGTCGGCATCAAAAGATACAAAATATTCAGGAATATCCACACCAGTATTAACTGTTTTAATTGCCTGAATTACTGTCCGATGAACATTGACATAGGATATAATGAAAAAATTTCTGACATAAATTGTATTAAGTGTTTGAGTTGTGTGCGCCAATGCTCAAAAACTGATAAAGAAAAAAGTAAATGTATTTATAGAGATTGAGGAATAAAAAATGAAAAAAATATATTTGATAATACTTATAGTTTTGCTCGCTATTCCCCTGACAATATTTGCGCAGGAAACGACTAAGGTATATAAGGTTGATAAATCAAAATGTATCGGCTGTACGATCTGTGTACAAAAGGTGCAATGCCCAACCGATGCCATTGAGATGAAGAACGGAAAAGCTGTTATTGATCTGTCCAAATGCATTGATTGCGGACTATGTGCCTTGCATTGCCCTGTTAAAGCGATTAATGAAATTGAATATGTGGATACCAGTGCAACAGTTGAGAAAGAAGTTTTAGTTGAACCTGAAGAAACAAATGCGATTCAGCAGTCTTTATATGTCGTTGATGCTGAAGGTTGTATCGGTTGCACGATCTGTGTACAGAAATGTCCTGTTGATGCCATTAGTATGAAGGATGGGAAAGCCGTTATAGATACAGAGAAATGTATAAACTGTGGGATTTGTGCTGATGTGTGCCCTGTAAAAGCAATAAAAAAATTAGATGAATAAAACCCAGAGATATCTATCATATATACTCGCGGTGCAATGCATTAATGATTTTGAATGTCCAAAAAATGCAATACATCTTTATGTGGTGAGTTATTGAATCTACCTTGAGAAAAACTATCCGATCAGCAGGATGCTGACATTTTTAAATAAATTTACTTTTAAGACAGAAACATCCCTTCAGTGGGATTTCAAAGAACAGTAATTATAGATACTGCATCATCTCTTTATTTTTGACCCGTCGTCCCCAAAGCTCAATTTAAAAACTACAAACAAATAACCTAAATTTAACACTTGACGAATAAATCTTCTAAAATCTTAAAGAGTAAAATAATTTAGAGGAAAAATGCGAACTACTGCATTAAGATTGTTGCTGATTATTATTCTCGTTTATCCTGTATTTCAATTAAATAGTGAAGATCAGACTACCAATTACAAAGAAATCGCCCAATACGTTACACATGTTATAGCAGTTGGTCTTGGTGCGTCTTTATCAAAAATTCAGGATGAAGAGCAGCGAATTGAATTTCTGAGAAATTTCATCACTCCCATCCGATTTTATCCTGACAGCACAGGATATTTCTATATTTATTCATATGACAACATTAATATTGCCCATGCCACTCAGAAGGAATTGCAAGGAAAAGATTTAAGTAATTATCAGGATGGACATGGAAATTATGTAGGTAAAATATCGTGTGAGACTGCGAAGAATGGCGGCGGATTTGTGGAATTTTATTGGCAGAAACCTAATGATAAAACAGAATATAAGAAAATAGGATACGTCGAACCTATACCGGGAACGGATTATTATATTGGAACGGGCGTTTATCTCCCATAATAGGATATCAGAAAAATTATTTGAAACCCCGTTCCCGGCTTTTTTTGATGGATTGAAAAGAGCAGTGTTACAAATACTGCATCATCTCTTTATTTTTAACCTGTCCGTAAAGTTCAATATAGGGTTTTACAGGGCTTGAGATAATTTTTGGGAAGAGCACTTCCTCGATCTGGAAGAATCCGGCAGATTGTGACATTTCAATCAAGATCATAATAGGCTTTTTTTCTCCGGGAAGAATATTTACTTTTTGGATAGAACTTGCAGAATATTTATGAATATCCCCGACTCTCGGTTGCTGAGAAAGCAATGTTGTGATGCGGGAGCGTCCCTTTTCCATATCGCAGCCATCACCGATAAGCACGAGTCCGGCTTCAAGGGAATAAATTTTTTCTGTCGCCATATGCCCGAAGATACCTTCGATTATCATAGCTTTCAGGATAGTTTTTTTCGGAACATTGTCTTTATAGACGACATCGAGCATCCGGCGAATAATCGGTTCTGCAAAGATAATTCCAATAATCTCGTGATGGTCACGTGTGGCGGTCATGCCGACGTCATGAAGAAGAGCTGCTGCCAGAACGCATACTTTACTATCCTCATAAGTACCTATGTGTTCTGATTCAAGATTGAGCTTTATACCTGCATTATGCAGAAGATCAAACATGATAAGAGCATTGAGGGCTGCAGTTCTCATGTGAACCGGGCCATGGTCATTATATCCAAGCCGCTTAATAGAAACTGTATTTGCAAAATCCTGAAGAGTTTGAATTTCTACATCGTTGAAAATAAAATTTGCAATTTCAGCAGATTTCCCCTCAAGGTGGGTAAAAATCGATTTTTCAAGCGCTATTTGCTTGCGTGTTTTCTTAATCATAATAAGTTATCATTTCCATTTTATTTATTTCATTTATAGTTTAAGGTTTATGCAAATCGTGTCAATAATAATGTTAAGAGACTTGTAATCCATATTCATAGAGATGTGATAAATATATTCTCGAATTTAATTATTGAAATCAAAAAAAGTTGACTTAACAATGGAATCCCAATATTAAAACAATAAACAAGGGAGTATCATGTTTTTAAAATATCTTTTACTGGCTTTGTTTGGGATTGCCTTCGGTCATGTCGAAGGAGTTGTAGTTTATTATTTGCGGCTTGCAACTGGTATCACTCATGTTAATTCCAATAAAGTTGTTCTAAGTGAAATTCCTGATAAATTAAAATCCATCGAGATCACCAGAGAAGCAGCAACGATTATTATGTTGGTAGCAATTTCATTGATAGCCAGTTCGAGCTGGCTTGAAAGATTCATGATATTTTTGTGGTGCTTTGCATTCTGGGATCTTGCCTATTATGGTTCGCTGTATCTCACTTCGCGTTGGCCACGATCTCTTAAAGAGATGGATGTGCTTTTTCTTATTCCTCGTCCATGGATCGCTCCAGTCGGAATTCCGATTTTTGTATCGAGTTTTACGATTATAATAATAGGAATGCTCCTCGTATCAGGAGCATTCCTGTTTATGTAACTGAACTGAGCTTATTTATTCAGCAATCTTCTTGCTCTTCTTATATGAAATTCTTTCTACAAGTGAATAGATCGTTGGAATGATAAGAAGCGTAAAGAATGTCGCAGTAATCAGTCCGCCTATGACTGCAATTGCAAGCGGTGAGCGCATTTCCGAGCCCTGACCTTGACTGACCGCCATGGGCATCATGCCGCCAATTGTAGTGATAGCTGTGATGAGCACAGGGCGCATCCTATCCGAACTTGCCTGGATGATGGCATCCTGTGATATAAGTCCTTCTCTGCGAAGCTGATTTATATGGTCAATAAGAACAATGCCGTTATTCACCACAATACCTGAGAGCACAATAATTCCGACAAATGTTATCGCGCTGAGTGTTGTACTCGTTGCAACAAGAATATAGATCACGCCAATATATGCAAGGGGGAGTGTGAACATTATCACAAAGGGCTGCTTGAAGGATTCGAATTGAGATGCCAGTATCACATACACGAGGAGAGCTGCAAGCAGAAGTGCGAGAAACAATGTTAGAAAACTTTCTTTCATGTCTTCGTATGCGCCACCGTATTCAATAAAATAACCAATTGGAAGGTCGTCAGTAATGTCCTTCAGTTCTTTCTTTATCTCCTCGACCGAGCTGCTTAAGTCTTTGCCTGCAAGGTCTGCCGTGATTGTCACTTTTCTGGTTTGATGCTCTCGGGAAATGGTTAATGGACCTTCTCCTAAATCCCAGCTTGCGACCTGCTTCAGCGGTACGGAAAATCCCATCGGTGAGGTGAGTGTGATTTCCTCAAGATCTTTGATGCTGTTCCTGTCCTGCTTGTCATATCGGACGAGAATTTCGATCTCATCTCCCGCTTCACGGAATATTCCTGCAATAGTGCCGTACGTTGATGTCCTTATCGCTGTTTCAATCTGCGAAGTGGTTAGCCCGTATCGAAATGCCTTATCACGATTGATATTAATATGAAGCTCGGGTTTTGCCTGTTTATAGGAATTCTGTATGTCCACAATGCCTGAGATCGATGCTATTTTCTCTTCGACTTGCATGCTTATCTTGCGAAGATAATCAAGATCCTTACCAAAAATTTTGATCGAGACAGGAGCTCCAGATCCACCCATCATCTCGCCGGACATATCTGCAAAAGTGATATCCACATCTTCAAGGTGAGGTAGTTTTTGCCTGATGATTTCTTTTATCTGTTCAGAGCCAACATCCCGTTCCTCTTTAAAGGTAAGGCGAAAGAAAATCTGCGCTTCATTTGAGCCCTGTGGATTTGTAGGATCTGCTGCAGCCATACCTTCTGTCATGGCACCAACAACCGACATTACATCGATGACCTCGGGGACACTTTGAATTATCCTTTCCATCTCTTTGACCATGCTGCTCGTTTGTTCGAGACTTGTTCCCACCGGAGCTTTTACATTGATCACCTGCATAGGCATATCGGATTTCGGCATAAATTCAGCGCCGATAAATGGGATCAATACAACTGCCAGCACAAAGAAAGCGAGAGTAATGAGGATTATTTTTCCACGATGATGGAGAGACCAGCGCAGTGCCCTTAAATAGAAATTTCTTATCCTGATAAATAGATTTCCGGTTGCCTGTTTGTATTCTTCGCCGGAAGCGCGTTTTTTAAAGATCACCGAAGCAAGCATAGGTACGATAGTGAGTGCGACAAAAAGTGATGCAAAAAGTGAAAATGCAACAGTGAGCGCGAGTCCACGAACAAGTTGCCCGGTAAATCCACCAGCAAAAATCATGGGAACAAATACAGCAACTGTGGTAAGCGTGGACGCCATAATAGCCATGCCAACCTGTGAAGCTCCGATCTTTGCTGCCTCGAAGCGTTTCGTGCCCTTTTCGAGATGACGATAGATATTTTCGATCACCACGATAGAGTTGTCCACAAGCATGCCGACTCCCAGCGCTAGACCCCCAAGCGTCATGATATTGAGTGTATATTTTGCAAGATATAGCGGTATGAATGTTGCAATTATGGAAATTGGAATAGCCAGTGAGATGATAAGAGTAGGACGCCAATTTCTCAGGAATAAGAACATGATCAGGACAGCAATTATTCCGCCATAAATAACAGTATTTCCGGTTTTAGACGTTATTCTTGATACAATATTTCCTTGATCAAAGATCTCTACAAAATCTATATCACCGGGAAGAGTTGTTGTTAGTTTGGAGAGCTCCTTTTTAATAAGCTTGGAAACCGTGAGTGTATTCGCTCCGGATTCTTTGCTGATCCAGAACATAACTGTAGGTTTGCCATTTGTTCTGATATCGTAACGGACTTCTTTGAATCCATTCTCGACACGAGCGATGTCCTTCACGTAGATCACTTTTCCGCTCTTGCTGATGCTTATTGGAGTGTTGGCGATCTCTTCGATTGATGTGAATTCGCCAAGCGAACGGATCATATACTCACCAATGCCTTCATCGACGTAACCTGCGCTCATATTGAGGTTTTGCCCTCCTATAATTTGAACGACATTGTCGATAGAAATCCCATTCTGTTCGAGCTTTACTTTATCAATAATGATCTGTTTCTGAGGTTCGTCTCCCCCCATAATCATAATGGATGCCACTCCGTTAAGATGTTTCAGCTTGGGCTCTACTTCATCCTCAAGGATTTTTTTAAGTTGATAGGTATTTTCCATACCTGTTACTCCGTAATATACAACGGGCATTTCAGAGAGATTGAACTTCACGACCATCGGGCGCTCTGCATCCTCAGGAAGATAACCAAGACTCATGTCGATTGCGTCTCTCAGGTCTTGAGCTGCAAAATCAAGATTGGTTCCCCACACAAATTCAACAAGAATAAGTGAAATATTCTCCATACTTTCAGATTTGAGATTTTTTATATTTTTTACTCCGGCAATAGCGGTTTCAAGCGGTTTTGTAACCACTTCTTCCACATCCTGAGATGATGCTCCTGGATAATAGGTCACGATCGAGATGGTTGGATAATCAAGATCAGGAAGCATTTCAAAGCCAAGCATTACAAAGGCGACCAGTCCGAGAATGACCACCAGCACAGTAAGCATGGTAACTGTTACTCTTCTATTAACCGAAAATTCTGGTAATTTCATGATATTTTCTCCTTGTGAATGCGGGTCATTATTGGTTTCTTATAACAATATTTGAATTTTCCGGTAAGCCGATCGCACCATTAATGATTACAAAATCTCCAACGGCAAGCCCATCTGTTACTTCTATTTCATCTTCGTTGATAAGGCCAATCATGATATTCTTTTTTGAAGCAATTGAATTTTTTACAACAAATACAACGCCCTCATCAATAAGAGCTTTTTTAGATATTACTAGTGTATTTTCAGAAGCATTAATAACTATATCAGTTACTGCATATTGGTTTGGCTTGAGAACGTGATTTTTATTCTCAATGGTAATCTCGCAGGGGAATGTGCCGGACATCATATCTGCTTCCGGTGATACAAATGATACTGTTCCTACAAATACCTGCCCCGGTTCGCTATCAACAAAGATATATGCTTTCTGTCCTTTTTTTACCTTATTTATGTCAACATCAGAGATGTTCAGACTCATCTTTAACACGTCCATGTCAACAATTCTGAAAAGTGCAGGATCGCCATACGCACTCGGGAGCATGGCAGAATAGGATTCACCTACCTGCTTTGTACTGAGTGTAACAATGCCATCAAAAGGAGCCACTATTTGAGTATTGTTTTTTACAAACTGATAAGCAGATTGAGCTGTTTTGTACGCAGACTCGATTTGATCGAAAGTCTGCTTGTCAACAGAACCTGTATTTTTGAGAGATTTCATACGGTCATAATTTTTCTTTGCCATATCGAACTGTGCTTCTGCTTGTTTAAGTTGGGTGCTGTCCATGACTGCGAGTAATTGACCTTTTGTGACAACATCCCCTTCTTCAACCATGATATCAGTGACCTTCATGCTGAGCTCAGGACCGACGAATGCTGCCTTTGCAGCTTCAAGTACTCCTGAATAGGTGACAGTTTCTTCGATAGTTTTTATTTCAACTTTTGCGACATCAACATAATTTTTTGTAGCAGCAATCGTCTCAAGTTCTCCTTCCTGTTTTTTTGGAACAAGCGCTTAATGAGAATATTATTACTGTAATTATCAAGAATATTATTTTATATTTCATGTTGTCCTTTCATTTATTTATTTGTAAATTTTTCTAATGCATATTTAGCAAGCACAAAATCATAATATGATGTTTGAAGATTCAGTTCGATACTAAAGAGCATTATCTCTGCATCCATTAACTCTGTTTTTGTGACCATTCCCTGATCGAAAAGGTCATTTACAATATTATAATTCTGTTTTGCATTTTCATAAGCGAGCTTTCCGCTTATAACTCTTTTTGCTTTTGTAATAAGATCATACACGCTGTTTTCTGCAGCCATCAGTATTTTCTCGCGAGCATCCTCGAGTTGCAACTGTGTGCTTTTATATTGGAAATTGCTCTTTTTAAGATTGGTGATATTCGTCCCGAAATGAAAGATAGGCACAGAAAATACTGCGGCAAGATTCCATGACTTTGCACCATCAAAATTTAGTTTGTCATCCTGATCGAGTGTTCTTGTAAATTGAAGGTTGAGTGAAGGAAGAAAGTTGCCGATGGCCATTTTTTTGGCTGTTTTTGCTATTTCCTCCGCGAGTGCAAAACTTTTCAGCCCAGGATTCTCCGCTTTTACGACAGAGAGGACGTAACTCAGTGTATCAAATTTGGTTACCTCTGACATTGAATGCAAAAGGGTGATCTCGTTATCATAGGATGCAAGATCGATCCTGTCCGGCATGGCAACCTGTGATAGGGACTCCAGTCCGAGAATATTGAACCAATAAGTTTTTAAAACCGATAAACCGTTTTTGAGTTCTTCAAGCGCGATCTTATCATTTTCAACTTTAACTTCCCATTGCAGCACATCGGATTTTTTTACCATTCCCACATCGAATTTATCATATATCTTTTTAAGCTGTGCCTGGCTCGATGCAAGACTTTTATTAGCGATTTTTATCATATCCTGTATTTTTAGAATATTGAGATAGGAATCAGCAACGTTGTACTGCAGATCGTTCTTGGAGCTTGCAAGATTTTGCAGTGCCTGTTTTGTGCTCAACTTAGCGATCTCATAGCCGAGAAACAATTTCCCGCCGTTAAAGATCGGCTGCTGGATAGTCAGATCGGTCATGTAGGTTGTTTTATATACACCGCCGGACATCATGCCGGCTGATATCGGCACATAGTCCCCTGTCGGAACACCAAGTGAATTGAGAACAGGAAGCTGGATGACAGTATTTGCTTCCTCGTACGTGTCATTATCGATTCTTACTGCCGTTGCATTGAGATTAACCTTTGGGAAAAAATTTGTCAGTGCATTCTTCTCATTCCACTTGTATTGCTGATACGTATATTTTTGTGCAGTGAAGCTTTTATTATTTTTAAGTGCGGTTGAAATAGCATCATCTAAAGACATTGCACAAAGGTGGGTGGAAAATAGAAGCAATGTAATTGAAACGAAAATAATTTTCCGTTTCTTGGAATTATTACGCATATTTATCTCCTTCTAACGAATATTTATGGTTTCATGCCCTGAAAGATCAGGTCAATTATCTCATCTATATTATCAAATAGCTTTTCATTATCAAGTTCTGGATCGAAGATATACATCATCATCTGAGTAAGTAATACAGAATAGAATATTTTTGTTGCATTATATGAATTCATTTCAGGATTGATCATGTTATTTTTCTGGAGCCGTTCCAATAATTTTTGAAAAGCTTTCATGAGCTCGATATCGAGGATTATTCCTTTTTTCATGTGTTCATCTGAAGAAAAAGTTGCAATGAATATTTCCTTCATACTTTCCTTATTTAGGAGTAGAGGGATGCTATAGATTTTTTTTATCAACGATTTTATTATATCTTTTGCATCATGATTTTGCAGATTGACATTGAAGAGTGCATCGTCACCGGTTATGGTAATTTCCATTTCTTCCTGCATAATATCAAGAAGCAGATCATTTTTCGATGGAAAGTAGTTGTATAAAGTACCAACGGCAAGAGAAGCTTTTTCTGCGATGTCCTGCATCGAGGTGTTTGAAAAACCTTTCTTATTAAAAAGATCAACCGCAGCGGAAAAAATGCGCTCTCTTCTTTCAGATTTCTTTTGTTCTCTTAATCCTGTCATTATATCTCCGAAAAATGAACTTATTCAAAAATGAATTGGTTCATTTTAGTTTTGTTTGTTAATTTCATGTCAAATTTTTTACTGCATACAAGAAAATAATTGACAGCATTTATAATTTATTCGTAAACATTGAACACATGAAAAAAATCCAAAGGAGATGCTATGGAAGAAAAACAAGCTAAGGTTTTCGGATTCAAGGATATCTTTAAGGCATGGAATCATACCTTTCGATTTCATCGTTTGATGATATCCGGTTTTGCGTACATACTAATGGGACTCGTTGCCTACTTTCTTATTTTCGACGGTTTTCTAACCCCGATTAAATCGTTTGGAATGCAGGACACTCTGGTGATTGCACTGAGTTTGTTTTCTGTGAAATCTGTTATCGGCATAATTCTCATTGCATTTATAATGTTCATTGCGCGTATGTGCATTGCATATTCTATTCGTACAGAGGTAGTAGACGATGAGATATTTGTGGGTTGGAAAGATGTATTTACATTCTTAGGTAAGCACATAAAAACTTTTGTGTTTTATGTATTAGGATGGATCCTTCTTTTCGTACTGGTCGCACTTGGTTGGCTTTTCTTCTATGTGATTGGCATGATACCTTTTGTGGGTTCATTGTGGCTTTCGATCATGTATTTGATTCCTTTTGCGATCTCACTCTTTGCAGTATTGGCTCTTGTGATTCTTTGTTTTGCTTGTACCTATGGAGCAGTGATCGTAGGTGTGGAGCAGGAATCTGCGATGGACAGCATTATCAGCTTATTCCATCTCATTAAAGATCATGGGGTGTATATCATTGCAACACACGCGCTTTCATGGCTTGTCGGAACAATTGCATTCTGCTTTGTGTTCGCTGTTGTTCAGGGAGCGGTTGCGCTTACAGGCTGGGGAGCCCACCTTATCATGGGACAAGAGTTTGCCAAGATAAGCATTCCCGGATTTTTTGGATTCATTCAGCTTCTTTTCCCGGGATTGAATATGGGCTTTGGAATCGGTGGCTACTACGTAATTCCCGGTTTCATAATAAGCCTATTTCTAATTCTTGTAGCTTCAATTCTTTATTCATATTTCTTCAACTACATGACTGCTGCAGAAACCTTTATTTATCTTTCATCACAGGATAAATTTTATCCAAAAAGAAAAGATGATGAGTTTGATACTGATGAAGAAGACGAAGAAAAAGATGAAGATGATAAAGAAGAGAAAGATGATATCGTTGAAGAAGAAGTTGATGTAGAGGTTGATGCCGAAGAAAAGGAGAAAGAGTAAAACGCATGGTACATTATACGGAATTAGGATTTAAAAACACTCGTGAAATGTTTAAAAAGGCGGTGGATGGCAATTATGCTATCCCCGCCTATAATTTTAACAACATGGAGCAGCTCCAAGCAATCATTACTGCGTGTGTGAATACTGCTTCTCCTGTTATATTGCAGATTTCAAAGGGTGCAAGAAACTATGCCAATGAGACACTGTTGCGGTATATGGGACAGGGTGCGATAGAGATGATGAAGCAGATGGGTAAAGCGGTTCCTGTTGCATTGCATCTTGACCATGGAGACAGCTATGAACTCTGTGTGAGTTGTATCGAATACGGCTTCTCATCTGTCATGATAGATGGTTCTTCCCTTCCTTATGAAGAGAATATTGCACTTACCAAGAAAGTAGTAGAGTACGCTCATCGGCATGATGTCTCCGTGGAAGGTGAATTGGGTGTACTTGCCGGCATCGAAGACGATGTGTCTGCAGAAGTTTCCCATTATACAGACCCGGATGACGTAGAAGATTTCGTGAACAGAACAGGAGTTGATTCTCTTGCTATTTCTATCGGCAC
>JAGHCS010000256.1 GCA_021160355.1 Candidatus Cloacimonadota bacterium | reverse complement strand
ATATAAACATCATGACTAAAAAGAGATGAACAAAAAAGGAGAGCGAGAAAAATGAGAAGTAATTTATTCATTGTTTCCTTTCTAAAGAAAATGCAAAGAGCATGAAACTTCATAATTCCTTCCAGGCGAGGGAATATTTCTTGAAGTTTCGTATTGTATATTAAAGATATTATTTATCCGAAAAATTATCGAAGTCTTAATTTTTTTACCTATTTGCGATGTTTGATGCAATCCCGCATCATAGGTTGTATAACCATCAATTAAAACGGTATTACTGAAATTATCAAACTGTTTTCCAATGTTCAGGACTGATGCAAAAAGCGAAATGTCCGCTATAGAATATTTAATTTTTCCCTGAATTTTATGGAGGGATTTGTTTGTGAGATACTTATTATAATGATCGGCAGAAGAAGTTTTATTGATCGGGTAGTTTCTTGATCCAATCAGTTCAATTTCAAGATTATCGAAGATGTACCAGTTCAGAGAACCAGAAAATCCATAAAGTTCCGCATCAGCAAGATTGTCCGGCTTCCAAAGCCCAAGTGCACTTCTATACCAATAAATGAGATTTTCAATCCGGTTGAAGTATGCCTCGCCCGAGAAAGTGAATGAGCCAAATTTCACTTTTGCATTGCTGCTTACTCCATAAGAGCGTTCCGGTTCGAGATCGGGATTCCCTTGCACTTGAGAGTCCCCCTTCCAGAAAAGAGAACTGAATTCCGGCATTGCATAAGAATTCCCTCCGGAAATGCTCATCTGAAAAACGTCTAATTTTGCTGGATATTCAAGAGTAAGATGAGAGGAAACATACACATCCTCATCAACAAAATAGTCTGCGCGCACAGAGGGAATTAATGATAATTTCTGCAATCCAATTAATAATGGAATGGAGGTTTCATTCGACAGATATATAAAGGTTCTGTTTTTTTGCAGGATTGAACTTTCAGGATGCAGATGGTCATCATATTTGTAGGTTTCGTATCGCAAACCGCATTGTGAGATCGAAGACACTGTTGAGCCGGTTGAATTTAATTTTGCCCGAGCTTCAAAAGTAGAAGTTCTATTTGTCGAGTTCTCTGAATAAAACGGATTTTCAGAGGTGTTTTCGTAATGACTCCTATTAAATTGGCAATAGAGATCGACCGAAAAAATATTTTTTCCAAAAGGGAATCGGACATCAGTATTTATATAGAATCTATGAGCTTTTCCCCGAGATTTCTCGAACCAGACATAATCATTGGACTGCCCCGGAATACCTCTTTCAGCTGCGTAAAAGAGAATTGATAATTTTGAATATACGTCATTTTGGAAGGCTATTCGAGATTGAAGTGATATTGAACCTTCTTTTATATCATTATTAGTTCTAAGGATTGTTTCTTTATCATATTCATTATAATAGCTAAAATCGTTTTGAGCGGTGTGACCATAAAGATTGCACAGAATAGAAGACGTTCCAAAAGAAAGATTATTTTGATAATTGAGAGAATAATTTTGCCAGCTTCCTGCACGTGAACTAAATTCATGCGTATGAAGATGAGTGCGGGAATTTTTCAGCACAATATTCACTATGCCTCCGATTGCAGATTCTCCCGATGTGCTCCCTGCATTATGGCAGATAACTTCCACGTGGTCGATCATATCAACGGGAATTGAGGAAACCGAGTTGCCCATAGAATTATCAGTTTTCATGCCATTTATTAGATACACACTGTGACGTGCTTCGTATGCGTGCAGCTGAAGCTGTTTTTCGCCATTCGCACCTTCCTTTATGAGCAGCCCCGGATGCGATGCAATCAGCGCAGTAGTGCTTTTAAGTTCCACATTGTCGTGATTAAGAATTTCGATATCTGTTGAGGATAATTTGAGGTCTGTTGCCTTTTCTGTGCTTACACGTAATCCCTGAATTCTTATTGGGTCAATTGAGAGATAAATAAGGTTGTTTTTTGGTTTAGTAACAGTAAATTCTCTCAGTTCATAACCCTGTGACGAGATAAATATTTTGCATGGAATGTCGTTGATTGGCAGCGAGAAATAGCCCTTATCATCAGAGATCGTCACCAGATCAGTCCGCTCTGTTCTTACAAGTGCGTACCGGATTGGCTCTTCTGATTTTGCGCTGAGTATTTGTCCTTCAATTTCTGCATATAACAGCATCGGAACAATAGCGACAATGAGTAGCACACTTCCAAATTTAATCATTCGGTTCACCATTCTGAGAATAATTATAGAGAATATTCGGTTTGCCTGTATATGGATTTTTGATTACTTCAATTGGCACCCGAAATACTTCTCTCAGCGCTTTATTTTTTAACACATCCTCAGTTTTACCAAAGGAAATAATTCGGCCATTATCCAATATAAGTATTTTATTACAAAACTCAGCAGCGAGATTGATATTATGAGATACGGCAAAAATAGTTTTGTTCTGTTTCAGATTTTGTTGTTGCAGCAGTGTAAAAATCCTTATTTGATGATGAATATCAAGGTGGGATGCCGGCTCATCAAAAAGAAGGATGTCAGTATCCTGATTGAGAGCTCTGGCGATCATAATAAGCTGAAATTCTCCTCCACTCAGTTCACCAAGGTGCCTGTTAGAAAGATGGCTAATATTGAGGTCTTTTAATATAAGTTCGGTTTGAACTATTTGTTCATTTGTATAATTTTGCCAAAAACCCAGATAAGGATATTTACCCATCAGTACGACATCCTGCACAGTGAAATCAAACTCGAAATGGGGTTGCTGGACTACAACTGAAACATGCCTTGCTCGTTCAAGAGAAGAATAGTCTGAGAGCGGGATGTTGTCTAAGTAAACATTTCCCCTGTAGTCGTTTAGATAACCACAAAGGCATTTAAGGAGTGTTGATTTACCAGCGCCGTTCGGACCGATCACACCAACGAAATCATTCCTGTCTATAATAAATGAGATATCATCAAGAACTGGCTTTTCCGAGTAAGAATAAAATAAATTTGAAACTTTTATCATTTTTTTGTTGACGTTAATATACTTATTTTGTATGTTTTAACAAAATATGATCATGGAGGTCATAATGAAAATATCCATAGATACTGATTACTGCCTGCGAGCTTTGCAGGAACTTGCATACCAGGATAGGGAAAATCCTTATTCTATTGTTAAAATTGCAACTAAGAGAAAAATTCCTCATAAATATCTCGAGAAGCTTTTCCGAAGATTGAGGATAGGCGGGATCGTGAAGTCGGTAAAAGGGCGCAAGGGCGGTTATATGCTCACCAGAGACCCCGATAAGATAACTACAAAAGATATCATAATGGCGGTTGACGGCAGAACCAATATTCATAGTTGCACAGATCGTAAAACAGAAAAACTCTGTGAATTTGCCGACCAATGTTCTTTTACTGATTTCTGGACTGATTTTAATACTCATATTAATGACTTTCTTGTTTCATACACACTTGAAGATTTTCTTGAAAAAGGAAAATAGCGGAGTGTTCGATGAGCAGTAAGGAAGTATATCTCGACAGCTGCAAAACATCTCGGCTTGCCCCGGAAGTGCTTGATGCCATGATGCCTTATCTCACAGACAAATACTGGTATCCTGGCTCATTTACCAGTATTGGGACTGAGATCGCAGAAGTGATCGAGAACGCACAGGAAATAGTCGCCAAGTCACTCAATGCAAAGCCAGAAGAGATCACTTTTACTTCTGGTGGTACTGATGCAAATAACATTGCAATACAGGGAATCCTTCAGGCAAACAAAGAAAAAGGCAGGCATTTTATCTGCTCGACTATTTCGCACCCGTCGGTTTTGGCAGTCTTTCAGGGATTAGAGAAACAGGGATTTGAAGGAACATATATCTCTGCGAATAGGGATGGATATCTTAACCTGGAAGAACTTAAAGCAGCCATAAGACCGGACACGATTCTTGCTGCGTTCACGCATATTAATCATATTCTCGGGACAATTCAAGACTCAAACGCAATCCGTGATATACTCGATCAAGCTGATCATAAAATATATCTCTTTATGGATTCCTGCGAATCATATACGAAGATCCCCATCAATGTTGAGGAATCCGGAATTGATTCACTCTCTATTTCTGTGCATAAATTCAACGGCCCAAAAGGTATGGGCATTCTCTATGTCAAAAATGGGACAAAGATCGCACCAACACAGTTTGGAATAGTAAGATTGTATAAATTGAAACCCGGAGCGATAAATGTACCTGGAATTGTGGGTACTGCAAAAGCTGTCGAAATGGCATTTTCTGATTTTGATAAACAGATCGAGCGATACAGGGATCTTCAAACATTGCTCTATGATGAAATCATAAAACGAATTCCTGATACTATTCTGAATGGACCACCGATTGGAGAGCGAAGTCCTGCACATCTGAATGTGACATTCCGCTTCATAGAAGGCGAAGCAATAATGATGATGCTCGACTTTGATAATATCCATGTCGAAACCGGCTCTGCATGCTCATCCCAGAACCTTCAGCCAAACTATATTCTGATGAATACAGGACGTACTCACGAGGAATCACACGGTTCGGTACGTTTTACACTGGACAGATTTGTCACAACGGAAGATATTCTCAAAACAGTCGATGCACTGGAAAAAACAGCAAAAGAACTTAGACGACGAAGTCCACTTGGTAAGAAGGAGCAATAATGGCTATCAAATATTCGGAATTGGTGATCGAGCATTTTAAAAATCCGCATAATGTCGGAACCATAGATAAAGCGGATGCATCTGCAACAGAAGGAAGTCCCGCATGCGGAGATCAGCTTACTGTCTATCTCAAAGTAAATCCCGAAACACAAGTCATAGAGGATATTAAATTTCAATCGTACGGTTGTGCATCCAATATTGCGACAGCTTCGATCATTACCGATCTTGCTCTTGGCAAAACACTGGAAAAGGCAAAAGCAATCAGCTGGAAACAAGCAGCAGACGAACTCGGCGGACTTCCGCCAGTGAAAATGCACTGCTCCGTACTTGCAGTGGACGCATTGCGCTCAGCAATTAAAGACTGGGAACATAAACATCTTGGGACACAGATCGAGCAAAATATCACCAAGAAAAATCTCGTAAAAGAGCTTCAAAAAGTGATCTACGGGAAGGTGGGAGTTGATATCGTGAGTTTGAAATTGCTTAAATATATCGGTATCGACGAGAAGAAGAATGTGTTGATTGAACTCGCTGTTTCAAAAGATGATCCATTTATTGAAGATCTAAAAAATGAGATCAATGAACGTATGGAGAAATTTCCGGATGTAGCGTCAGTTAAGATTTCGCTGGTTTAGCGAAACCTTGTGCTCATCTACACTCTATAATTTTATAAAGAACGATTTATTTTCGTTTTAGTAAATACACAAAAAATGGCGCACCAAATAGTGCAGTCACAACACCGACAGGAATTTCGATAACCATTACAGAACGCGCAATGGTATCGCAGATTACCAGAAAGCTTGCTCCGAGGAGCGCAGAGAGAGGGAGCATGTAACGGTTATCCGATCCAATGAGGAGCCGGGCTATATGGGGAATAATAAGTCCTACAAATCCGATAATGCCGACAAAAGACACAATAATACCAACGAGAAATGAAGTCAGAATGAAAAGAAATTTTTGCGTTTTGTAAACATTCACTCCGAGCGTTTCTGCAGAATACTCTCCTGTGGAGAGGATGTTCAATTTTACCGAAAAAAAACAAAGGATTATCACACCGACAATAGAGAAGCCAGCGATCATCCAAAGTAAAAAAGAGGTGGATTGAGAAAAAATAAATCCAAGATTACCCATAAGAATTGAAAATATTTGAGCAAGGTCTTTGCGAAAAATACTCATCAGGAAAGCTATGATAGCTGAGAAGAACATGTTCACCACGACACCCGCAAGGATGAGTCTGGTTTTATCGATATAACGATTTTTTTGTGCGATTTTCCAAACGAGAATCATTGTAATAAGCGCACCGAGGAATCCCAATAAAGGCATCAAATATATCTTCTTGAGAAGAAGGCCGATAATGCTTCCTAATGCAGCACCGGAAGAGATTCCCAGAAGATAAGGTTCTGCAAGTGGATTATGCAGCATGCCCTGGAGTACCCCGCCGCTTGATGCAAGCACAAGACCGGCAGAGATTCCCAGCAAAATGCGGGGGATTCTTATGTTGAATAAAATATTCTTACCAGTTTCCGAAAGTGAGAAAAGATTAACAGAACTTCCGCCAAACTGCAGGGAAACAAATATTGCGACTAGCAGTGCAATGAAACCGAAAAGGAGGTAGAGTTTCTTATACATTTTATTGAGTGCCAAGCTGTGACAATGCTTTTATTCCCTGAACGATCCTCGGTCCAGCCCTCAGAATAATATCCGGATCAATATTTTCGGTAGTGAAAACCATATCGTTTTTAATTGCAGAAATTATATCCCATCCCAACCTATCTTTGATGTCCTCTTTATTCACATTGGGATAGGTGATAAGAATGATATCAGGATTGAGCTCGACGACTTTTTCTGATGAAACAGCACAGTATTCGCGAGGTAGGACAGGAAATATATTCTTCAGTCCTGCTTTGATAATGACATCGCCTACAAAGGAATCCGAAGAGGAGGTCATTAAAGGTTTGTTGTAGATCTCAATATAAATTGTCGGACATTCTTCAGGTTTTATAATTGCTCCGATAGATGCATTCATGGATTGTATAAGAGAGTCCGCAGTATCTTCTTTATTAAGATACTTTCCTATCTCGGATATTGTTTCATAGAGTCCGTTGATTGATGCTGGATAGAATTGGCGAACAGTAATATTTAAATCTTGCAATTTGTGTCTGAAAATTTCCTGTTCCATGCCGGAGAGAAAGACTGCGTCAGGATCGAGGGAAATGATCTTTTCTATATTTGGTGCACTGAAACTGCCGACAATAACTTTTTGTTGTAGGATTTTCGGGTAATCACATTCCTGAGTTATGCCGACAATATGGTCTTCAGCACCGAGCGCACAGACGATCTCTGCAAGTTCAGGAGAAAGCACCACGATTTGTGGAAGAGGAGCATCTGCCTTTTCCATTGCAGAATTGCAGCTGATGATTAAGATCAGCACAAACAGAAAGAAACTTTGTTTCATAAAAAAAACCCAATCTCGGTGGAAAATGGGTTCTCAATGTATGAGAATTATTTTTTCCGCCGAAAAATAATTGTCTAATATATAAGGCAGGTTTCCTGGCTTACAGCGGAACAAGGATGCCTTCCCATTCCCGACAGATCGGGATCAGTGACGTCTCCTTACAAAAGATGCTGATTACAGTGGCGGGGACCGCTTCCGATTTTCACGGAATTCCCTCTTGGTATTATGCCATAGGCATGCACACAAGCACCTTATATATTACACACTATGGTTGAGAAGCTACAATCCGTTTTGCACTTGTCAAATAAAACGGGAATTTATCTTGAATATGCAAAAATAGGAAATGTGTTTCTAAATTATGAGGGTATCCCTGTTATTTGGCGGATGCTGAGGTAACTTAATGAAACATTTTAATAAATGGCTCTTTTGAGAATTGAGTAGGAAATTGAATATTCAGATTTACTATGTCAATCCACTTAAAACTCAAAAGAACCTAATTATTCCATTTACATCCTTCCATGACGTAAAATTGAAATGAGGAGCCAGAATCCCATGATTCCCGCTCCAACAAATCCTACGATTCCGATTATCGGAACTTCATTCCACAAAGGTGGAATTTTAGAGAGAACGATTAAAGATGAACCGATAATGAGTGCCGCCAGAACAATGGCAAAAGCAATTCGGTTGCTGATCTGATCGTGTTTGATGAGCATTGGTTCTAAGCCCTTGTGCTCGAATTCAACCTTCAGTTTACCTGTTTTGATCTGCCGGATAATTTCCCTGATCTCAAAAGGCAAATCTTTGATTAAAAGACGAAATTCTGCTATGGATGAATATAGATCTTTTGCCAGTTTAACGGGATCCATGCGTTTTTTAAGTAAATTTTTTGCAAAAGGTTCGATGTGAGAAACCATATCGAAATCAGGATCCAATTTTGTTCCAACTCCTTCGATGGTTATCAATGCTTTTGATAGTAAATAAAAATCTGAAGGTAATCTCAATTTGAAATCAATCAGCATTCTGAAAAGTTTGTTTAATAACTCACCGATTTTTATCTCTTTCAATGGAATATAAGCATACTGATTAACCAGTTCGGAAACCCGGTATTCCAATTGGTCACGATTTTCAATATTATAAGTTCCTGTGAGCCGGAGAAGCGTTTCGGTTATTTTTTTGGAATCCTTGCTCACTACTCCTACGATAATATTTCCCAGATAATCCTGGTGTTTCGGCAGCAAGGTTCCCATCATCCCGAAATCAAGGAAGCATATAATATTATCTTTCAGGATCAGGATATTACCGGGATGCGGGTCAGCGTGGAAAAAACCGTGTTCAAAAATTTGCTTCAAGATAAGATTACAACCTCGGCTTGCAACGAGTAAAGGATCACTATCCGCTTCTCTCAAAGATTTCAGGTTTGATACTTTGATGCCGTCGATAAATTCCATTGTCAGGATTTTTTTCGTGGAATAATCTTTATAAACTTCAGGGATATAAATCGATAAATCAGTTTGAAAATTCCTTGCGAACCGCTCGATGTGCGAAGCTTCAATATTGAAATCAATTTCTTTATGGATAGAGCGCTCAAATTCTCTCACCATTTCGACCGGATTCAATATTTGCATTTCAGCGATGTGTTTTTCCATTAAAAGGGAAAGGTGAAACATTATTTCCAGGTCTGTTTCGATAATTTTTTGAATTCCGGTGCGTTGCACTTTAATCGCAACTTTTTCTCCACTGAATAATTCAGCTTGATAAACTTGAGCTATGGAAGCAGAAGCAATCGGATTTGTATCAATATTTTTGAAAAGCTCTGAAATTGGTTTCCCTAGCTCCTGCTCGATCATTTTTTCTGCTTCTTCATTCGGCATTGGAGGAACTGAATCCTGAAGTTTTTCAAGTTCTATCAACAAAGGTTCCGGTAAAATATCAGGACGATTACTCATAATTTGACCGAATTTGATAAAGGTCGGACCAAGTTCCTCAAGAACCATCCTAATTCGTTCCCAACGCGATAAAGAAGTTGTTTTTGTAACTTTTTTTCTGGGGATGAACTTCTTGCCGAAATCAAGGTATTTTTCAATTTGAGAACTTGTGACCAAATCACCAAACCCGTGTTTAAAAAGAATTGTTATGATTTCTCGATAACGGTTTATATGACGATAGGTACGTCCGATCAATCCGATTTTTCGCATCATTTTTTGTTTTTTTCAGCTCTTGAATTTTCCAGCTTTTTGATCCGTTTTTCCAATCTATTCAAATCTTCGTGGGTTGGAATATCCAATTTTCCCAAAGCGTTTTTCACAAGCTTCTGAACTTGTGCTTCCAAATTCTCTCTTGCTTTTTCAGATTGTTTAAGCAGGTCATTAACGAATTTTTTTCCTTCTTCAGCGGAAAGTTTACTTTCTTCTGAGATTTTTTTTCCTAATTTTTCGATTTTGTCTTTGGTCATCGAAGCAATGCCAATTCCGGTTAGAATTGTGTTTTTTAATAGATCAAACATTTTTGTCCTCCTGTTTAGTTTGATACTTATTATTTTTTATACTGTATGGGATTTTTTGTAAAGTTTTTATAATTGTCACAACTTCTATTGTT
>JAGHCS010000091.1 GCA_021160355.1 Candidatus Cloacimonadota bacterium | reverse complement strand
TGATAGAAATAATACTCGCAAATTTTTGTCAAATATTATGAAGCCAATATATCTCGACTACAATGCTACCACACCTCTCGCGCCGGAAGTAGCAGAAGCAATGAAGCCCTATCTGGAAGAATATTTTGGTAATCCTTCAAGCGCTAACTATAAATAAAATTATCATTATATAATTACAATGTGATCATGACTATCATGTTAGGTGGATAAATTTTATTTTATTCATTGCTACATATAATAGTCAATACGATTTGAATGAATAAATTGTAAGAAAACCTAGCGTTGTTTACAGATTTATGGAGGATCGTAGGATGCGGAAAAAAGGAGAAAGTTCTATGGTTTTGCATAAGCATACGCGATTAACTCCTATACAGCGTAAGGAGATATATCGTCTTTATATTGACGAGGGCTATTGCTATCTCAGGCATGATGAAAGAGGAAGTAAATATTTACCCATAAAATGTAGTTTTAAACCCAAATGCTTTGAAGAATTCTTTTATATTTCACAAAATCTTTTAGTACACGCCTTAACTACTTTTGAACCTCCTTCAGCCAATCCACAATTTGATAAATTTTTATTACATCAAAATTATCCAAATCCCGCATCTGTCAATACAACATTCTCTTTTTCAATTCCTGCAAATATAAAAAAATAGAGTTAAAATCTATAATATAAAGGGGCAGCTGGTTAAGGTCTTTATTCCTGAAATCAACGAAAAAGGATTTGCTGATGTTATTAAGTGGGACTGTAAGGATGAATATGGAAGAACTTTATGTAATGGAATCTATTTCTACAAATTCACTGCCGGTGAAATGGAAATGATCAAAAAAATGGTGGTCATAAGATAAGCTATCTCTTTTCCAATTTACGTGAGAGATGTACAAAAGTGCATCTCTCTTTATCTATGCAGTTATTGGTTTTGCTTGATAGATCCCTCCAACCCGAGCGCTTATTATCACATCAGAAAGAATCCTTAAGACATGCCAACTTCATGAAACTTGCATAAAATATACCCTTCATTAAATAAACGTTATGCGATACGACCAAAACCTGCTCGACGACATACGCTCTGCAAATAGTATTGTAGATGTGATCGGGGAATATGTGCCCCTGAAAAAGAGTGGTGCAGATTATAAAGCTCCATGCCCCTTCCATAATGAAACAAAGCCCTCGTTCACCGTTTCTCCACGCTTGCAAATATTCAAATGCTTCGGGTGCGGAAAGGGCGGAAACGTCTTCACTTTTCTCATGGAATATGAAAAGATCACTTTTAATGAAGCAGTAAAAAAGCTGGCAGACAGAGTTGGAATAAAACTCCCTGCATACAAGGAACAGTCCAAAGAAGAAAAGAGCTTATATAACTCACTGTATGGCATTTATGAATCTGCCCTGCGGTATTATCACAATAATCTCACCTCTAAAGAAAATGATGGGCTTGCTTACCTGCAATCACGAAATGTTTCCGATAAAGATATTAAAACCTTCCATCTCGGGCTGGCTCAAAAAACCCAGTCCGCGCTCTATGAACACTTGATCAAAAGAGGATTCGCAAAGGGCGCACTTGCAAAAAGCGGTTTGTTCGCAAATTCTAATGGGGGACTTCGGGATAAATTCTTTGATCGAATTATGTTCCCTGTATATAGTTCGGACGGCAAGGTGATCGCCTTTGGAAGCCGAATTTACAAAGAGGGCGATGACCGTGGTGCAAAATATCTGAACTCTCCCGAAACCACGATCTATCAAAAGAGAAAGCATCTTTACGGGCTCTACCAAACTAAAGATTCTATAATAAAAAACGATTCTGCTATTTTAGTTGAGGGCAACATTGACCTGATCGCGCTCTGGCATCACGGATTTAAAAATGTGGTTGCGAGTCTTGGTACGGCGCTTACTGAAGAACAAGCCAAACTTCTTTCCCGATATACAAAAAATATTTACATCCTTTATGACAGCGATAGCGCCGGCAAAGACGCAGCCGCGCGCGCACTTAACATCTTGATCACCCAGTCTATTTTCCCAAAGCTTATCCTCCTTCCTGCCAACACCGATCCGGATGACTTCCTCGAAGAACATGGTGCAGGTGCGCTTCGGGATTATATCGACGATGCCAAAACATTCTACGGATTTATATATGAAATAAGAAATGCCGACAAAAATCTCGATAACAAGAGAAGGGCTCTCAATGATGTTATCGCAATACTCGATCAAATTGAAAATCCTGTGCAGAAAGAGCTGTATGTGCAGGAATGTGCAAACCTGTTCGGGGTAAGTGAAACGAACGTCTTCAGGGCATTGCAAGCGCTCAAGAAAAAATCATGGAAACCCAAAGATCCGCTCAACCTGCATGTGGATCCCTATCGCGAAGAAAAAAATATTATCCAGCTCATCATTTCACATCCGGAACAATGTGCGGATTATTTCGATGAAATTGAAATTGACTATTTTACTCACCCTCTTATCAAAAAACTGTTTAAGCTTTTCAAAACTAATGAAAATCCTGATTTGCTTACTGAAAAGGGAGCCCGTCTGTTGGATTATTTTGACCCCCAAGATGCCGATTTCATTTCTGATCTTCTCTTCGCAGAACTGCCGTTTTCCAGAAATGAATTTGAAAAAATGCTTCTCGGTCTGCAAATAAGAAAGTTAAATGTTGACTTAAATACGCTAAATGAATATATTATAAAACATCCTGATAATGAAGAAAAGATTCAAGAGAAGAAAGCTATTAAGCATAAAATAAATCAATTAAAGAAGGACTTTAAAGGCGGTACTGTAAAGAAACTTTTGAGCTAAGTTTTTGGTGAGTGCCCGGAGACTTTATGAAGACAATAAGCGAATTTATTGAAGAATTAAAACAGCGCGGGGACGAGAGAGGTTTCATCACCTATGATGAAATTAATCAGTTACTCCCCGATAACCCGATCTTTTTAGATAAAATTGATGATATTTTTAATGAACTAAAGGACGCCGGGCTCGAAATTCTTGATGAAACCATGAAGGGCGGAATCCGCAAAAGAAAGCGTGCCCCAAAACCCAGAAAAGCATCAGTTAAAATAAGTTTTTACGACGATCCTGTTCGAATGTACCTGAAGGATATGGGAAAAGTTCCATTGCTCACACCTGAAGATGAAGCCCATATATCAAAGAGGATCGAAGACGCACAGACGACTATCAATAAAATGACCCTTAATTGCGGAAGCAGCCTCCGTGAATTTCAAAATGTGATCAAGCGCTACAGGGAAGGCAAGATCAAAATAGACCAAATCTTGAAGATAGAATTCGGTAGCTGGTTTGATAAAGAAAATAACGAACGGCTAATACGTTTGCTTGATGAACGAACACAAAAATCCCTTGAGTACTCTGATGAAATTGAGAAGATCATCAATAAAAAACCCTCGAAGCGCTTCAGTAAGACACAAACGGTTGGAGAGAAGATCAAAGAGAACCGCGAACATATAATGGAGCTTTTCGAAGAAATGTGCTTCACTGATATGATGATCCAGCGCCTTATTTACAGAATCAGCAGCCTGCTTGGCCGCATTAATGTAAGTCTCAACCGCATAAATGCTGTGAGTAATATAAAGGGCTATAGTACTGCAAAGATTTGTACATTAGGCAGAAAAGCCGAAAAGGGCAAACAAGATTTTAACGAAGTTGCTGAATTTACAGGACTCGATCCTCATATCTTTATGGATGCTCTTCGAAAAATTAAGAACAATCGAAGAAAGATCCGCAGAGTAGAGCTAGAAACAAGAATGACGGCAGACGAACTCAAGCGTCTTATGGAGAACATCCGTAAAGCCCAAGATGAAAAAGAGCAGGCAAAAAATGATATTATAAAAGCAAATGTCCGTCTTGTGATCAGCATTGCAAAAAAATATAATAACCGCGGGCTCAGCTTTCTTGATCTTATCCAGGAAGGAAATATCGGACTTATTCGTGCCGTTGAAAAATACGATTATCACAAAGGATATAAATTCTCAACTTATGCTACGTGGTGGATCCGTCAGACGATCACAAAGGGGATCGCCGACCAGTCCCGCACTATTCGTGTACCTGTCCACATGGCAGAAGCGATCAACAAGGTGAACCGTGCTCATAATAAGCTGGTGCAGGCACTCGGCCGTGAACCATATCCCGAAGAAATCGCACAAGAGCTTGACCTGCCGGTTGAAAAAGTAAAAAGTATTATAAATGTCGCAAAGCGCCCTGTATCGCTTGACAAGCCGGTTGGTGATGAAGATGGAGATACTACTCTGAGCGATTTTATCGAAGATGACAATATGATCTCTCCAGAGAAGATTGCCGAGAGGACGCTGCTCAGAAAGCAGGTCGAGGCAGTGCTTTCCACACTCACAAAACGGGAGCGCCGTGTGATAAAACTGCGCTTCGGTATCGGCGATCAGACTCCCCGTACACTTGAAGAGGTTGGACATATTTTTGATATTACGCGTGAACGTGTCCGCCAGATCGAAGAAAAGGCAAAAGAAAAACTGCGACACCATAGCAGGGCTAATATTCTCAAAAAGTACATGGACACTTTTGAAGAATTCAATAGATAGATCATAACCCCTAACCCCTTTTTTTATTGCAATTTTTGATTCAGCTTCTATCATATTTTTTCTAAAAAACACGCCACGCTTGACATAAAAATTTATGTGTTGCTAATTTTACACTGTGTAAGGGTGTTTTACACAAAGTTTAATTGGTGGAGACAATGAACAGAAAAGAAAAAGAAATGAATGCACGTAGAGACGCGATAATTGCTGCTGCCGAAGAACTCTTTCTAAGCAAGGGCTTTCAGGGGGTTACC
>JAGHCS010000132.1 GCA_021160355.1 Candidatus Cloacimonadota bacterium | reverse complement strand
TTTCAATTTTTCTTTTCTCTATTAACAAGACTTTTTTAGTCAAGAATATGTGAGATAATTTTACGTTTTCGGTTTTTTCCAAAATACATCTTCTTCTCGATGTATCTATTGGTGCTTCCTGTATCTTCGCTCTGAACTCCATCCTCGAATTATCTTGTCACAAGTCATAGAGCTTGTGACAAGTAATTTGTAACACAACTTAAGACATGCTCTCCGACATGTCTCAAGTCCAGCCCGTTATAATAAAAAAAACTGCCACACAGATTTGCATGGCAGTAAATAATTATTTATGAAATTGTTTTAAAACCGCACCTGCAATGAAACGCCGTATGTTCTAGTTATGTAATTCTTCTCGTTAGAAACCAGTGCGCCGTTCGGAGATTCGGTTTTTCTGCTTTCATATGTGAAGAAGGTTCTGAAATCTAGGATATGCCACAGCGGATATATCAACCAGCCCTCATAATGAAAAATGTTATCTTTCCTCCCTGAATGAAAAGGATCAACACTCGGTGAAAAAGGTGACTGGAAGTAGCGGTTCTCCCATTTGAAACTGGTGAAAAATTTGATGGGTTTCCCCCACCTGCTTGTCACAAGCGGTAATGAAAGCGAAGTATAAATTATATTGGAGTCATACGAGGGATCGCGTATTTCTATACTTCCCGGCTCATACACCTTCTCGGCTCGAGCAATGGATTGAATATATGAATATTTAAATTTTATCTTGCTATCCCTTGTGGGACGAAATCCTATCCAGCCCTCGTTGATGAAATTATACGCATCATACTCAGGAAAATATTCATTATAATTCTGATCGGTATATTCAAAATTATACCCCAGCTCTCCATAATCAAGAATGCGAATATTTATACCGGAACACACCAGATTTTTGGAATAGGTGAAGTCATGATAGCCGTAATAAGGATCAAAATAGCTTTTATATGTATTGATGAAGATGTAGGGATAATAGGAGTATCGCGCCCGTATGTCTATGTATTTACTGAAATACTGAATAACTTCAAAACTCACGAACTTGAAATCTTTGAAACCATTCTTCCAGTATTTGTCGTATGAAAATTTGAATTTACTTATCTGCGTGTGTCCCATCATAAGATTATGCTTGAAGCCGAGTTCGATATCAAAAGAACTTACGATATCATCAACTGATTTCAAGTGATATTTGTCCGGATCCTGTCCATTAATGAATTCGTCGATATCTTTTTGAGAGAGGTTCAGCACGTTGCTGTCATAGAATGTTCTTATGTCGATCTTGTTATAAAGATCCCATTCAAAGTCGTCAGCAGATAGTATCTGTGCACAAATAAATAGTATCACACAAACGGATATTGTTCTTTTCATTTATCACCCACGAACACTGCTTTTTTATTGATATAAAACCGAAAGATCACGTTATGATTATTCGATGTCTTCTTGATCTCGATATGATGTTTTCCTTTATCAAAATGAAGGATGTTCACATCACCGGTTGAGGGAATTTGTTCGATATTATTTGTCAAGATTGATTTTGAAGACTTATACCCGACCTCATTGAAAGAGGCGAAAACTCGATCATTATCATACACCTCAAACTGGTAATCAATTTTTTTTGTACCGGGCATATCGAAGATCACACGGCTGATGATCTTAAGATAGATAGGTCCTTCCAGATCGAGAGCTATCTTATTGCTGTTCGGCTCGTAATACGTATATTCTTTTTCATTGAGCATAAGCACTTTTTCATCTCTATACACATCGGGACTATATGCAATATATTTATTTTGTGATGAAAAATTGGAAGGTGAACTATATTCAAATTTGAAAAGGATCGGTTCTGAAAATATATTCTGAATTTTGATTGTATGTTCTTTATTTTGTAATGATATCAATGACTTATTATAAGTTGAAACTTCTTGTCCATTAACTCCACGTGTGACACTACTCTGTTTGCATACCTTATGTATAGTATCATTCCTGGCATCGTAAGTGAGCACATATTTATATGAGTCAGATTCCTTTTGTTGTTTAAAGAAAATTCTGGAATAAATTTCGAGAGTATCAATATCTGAGGTGTTAAGTGTAATATTCTCTTGGGGATGTACCACGTAATAGGAATATAACTTTTGTGTAGAGGAATTGTATAACATGAACTCATCAGGTTCTTGTATGAAATTCAACTTTGGTTGTTGTGCATTAAGCTGCATGCTCAAAATCAATAGGATAAATATAATAAATAATTTCTTCATTCTATTCCTGCATATTTAGTTATTCCTTGTTGGACATTGAATATTCAGAACACTCAATAATGAACACGTGATGACCAATATCCAATTCTTTGATTTATCAATAATTCTAAATAATCCATTGCTTATCATATCTACTTGTTTTTCTTTGCTGTATTAATACTTTTAAAAAGGATTGAGATCAACTCATCTGTTTCCTTCAATAACGATGCTATTCTATTTGTAGGGCATATTAATTTTGCTCGATCTATCACTTCCAACCAAATTTCGGTTTCTCTTAATTCCTTTAATGCAATTTTCAATTTATGAATAAAATCAACCCTTGACTCTGCACTTTGTGCTTCTCCATAATTTGCAGCAGGTGATGTTCCGCTTCGTAGTATTTGCAGCGAAATATGGTTGCCTGTATTTGTTCTGGGTAATTTTTCTGAAACTCTTATAATCCTAACTGAATAATCAATAAATCGATCTTGCAGATCGAATTTTTTTTGATTACTCTCTTTAAACATTTCTTTTTTACTCATTTATTTTCCTCCTTCATCATTGGATATTCCGTGTTGGATATTGGATATTGTTCATCATATTGCATTTTCTTCTTTGAATTGCTGCTGCCTTTTGTCAAAAAGAATTACGATTACAACAAGTATCATAAGAATTGCCAAAGCAATTGCAGTTATTGTAAGATTATATCGCTCTTCGAGGAACATTACACCGGTTCCTGGTTCCGGCAAAGGAACTGGAGATATAGGCAGATTATATTCTTCAGCAAGCGCTCGTACATCAAGCAAATGAATGACCGGAACTCCCTTTTCTGCAAAGAGAAACATAGTTCCCTTTTTGGGAATATTTCTCGTCAGTACATGCTTATGAAGACCAGGTGGGAGCAAACGTCCATTCACCGCATCTCCGAGACTGGAAAGTCCACCACCCACGTTTACGTAAAGGACAATTTTTTCATTATATGTATTTTCGAAGATTTCCATCTTACGCTCTATATTTTTTTCAATACTTTTTTCCTGGATAAGCTCAATATTATTTCGATCAATAGCTTCTACAATGAGATCGCGACCTGCCTTGCTCAAACCGCGTCCAAGGTCACGGCCCCCGCCAAGTGACGCTGCAATACTTTTGTATGGAATGATATCCTTGTTGTTGAGTAGTGCTTCCATATCGAGCCAGGTGAAATAAGGATCGGTTGCTCCAAACATAGACGCACCAACCGAACTGACAAGCACGACATTAAGTCCCAACACCTTTGCAGCACTCAAAACAGCAATATTCAGAGCCGGCATAGAGCCGGTCACATTGACTGCAATAACATCACCTTTTTTTAGTTTGGCCTTCTGAAAGAATTCAATAATAATTGCAGATATATTGGGATTGAGAGTAGTCAATTTTGCTGTGAGATCCCCCCTATCTGTCGTAATAAGCGAATATTTCTCACCAATCAGACCAGATCGATTCGGATCGTTGAGTTCATCAAAAGAATAGCCCTGTTGAATTCTATATTCCCTGATTGCATCAGTTGCCATTTTTGTAATTTCTGCAGCGTGAAATTTCTCATCATAGAATTTTTCTTTCACCCACACTCTTGAGTTTTGAACCCATAAAAACAGAGCAATTGTGATGACCAGGAGTATTATTACACTTATTTTAGAATGCGCACTTGGTATGTACATAGCACCTCAATTTATTTATAGTTCTTTATAATATTCAATGTATCGATATAATGAAATAAAAGAATTTTAATATCCGATATTGAACATGGAATGTCCAATATCCAAGTACTTTGAATTTTCTTAAATACAACAAATCTGCTAATGTAATTATTATTCATTTTTCTTTTTCGCTGTGTCTATACTCTTGAAAATTATTGAGATCAATTCATCTGTTTCCTGTAATAAAGTGGACAGTTTAGTTGAAGGTTTAATTAATTCTGCACGGATTATTATCTTCAACCATACTTCGGTTTCTCTTAATTCTTTTAAGGCAATTTTCAATTTATGAATGAAATCAGCTTTTGATTCAGCACTTTGAGCTTCTCCATAATTTGCAGCTACTGAAGTACCACTTATTAAAATCTGCAATGAAACATGCTTGCCTGTTGTTGTGGCAGGTAATTTTTCAGATACTTTTATAACTCTTACAGCATATTCAATTAATCTATCAAGCAAATCGAATTTTTTAATTTCTTTATCCTTCATCATTGATCATTCCGTGTTGATTATTGGATATTCATTCATCCTATTAATTGTCCACCGAAAACCAAGATCAATATCAACCGCACAATTACAGCTGCTACCCCCATGACCGATATTGTCTGAATAATACCCTGACGCTCCATAGAATTTGCGATCAAACCGGGAATGATATACCCGATCACCCGCACTGCCTGATCTCCCGGGAGATAAGAAAATAATCCCAGAGACCGTACCAGCCAGCCGATGATGAAACCCAGAAGTACTGATATGACCATTCTGCGCCGCCCGTACATGAACATGAACATTCCAAGGGATTTCGCGATGCCGTACACTGCAAAGCTGATAGCAAGTGTTACTAATATTGTAAGAGGTTCATGAAGATAAAGAGCAATATATCCGCACACAACGATACCACCTGCTGCAATACCGAAAGTTTCCAAAAAGAAAAGACTTGTTAATACACCTAATCCTATCGCGACTTCAAACATTTATGCTTCTCCGATTTTAGATTTTTCTTTGAAATAATTCACAATAATTCCACCATTTCCACCAATATTTCCAATGCCTATGAGCAGAATATTTTTCGTTTTTATCGTATCCAATTTTTTCATGAACTGTTCACCGGTCACCCATCCGAAATTATGCACTTTTGACATGGGAAGTTTATTACTCTGTACATACGCATAGACTGTTGAGGTTTCCTGACCAATGAGATACAATCCATCAAAATCAATATTCTCAAGCATTTTCACAAGTTGTTTGGATCGGAACATCCTATCTGCGCGCGTGTTGAGAATAAATCCGCAAAATTTTATATCGGGATGAAGCTCTTTTACAGAATTGATTACAAATTCCGTAGATTCCGGATCATTCGCAGCAAATGAATGTGCAAAGTATACATCACGATCATTTTCATGAATATGAAAGAGTGTCGTTGCACCAATATCGGGATTCGCTTTTTTCATTCCTTCGAGTGCAATATCTCGCTCCACTCCGCATGCTTTACATACATCCAATGCAAGAGAAATATTATCTTTATGCTCAATATAGGAAAATTGTTCTAGTACTTCATCATCAACTGCTTCAGGATCACTAAGCAAAAGCTTGGTCTGTTTTTGATCTGCGATCTTCTTCATATAGGGAAACAGCTTTTTCTCGCTTGTAAACGATATTGAATTTTGGGGGATTGTGTTGCAGATCGAATAAGTCACATTTTTTATACCGGGACCCATGACATCGAGATGATCAAGACGAATATTTGTTATGACTCCGATATCAGATCGCACAATTTTATGCTCAGTCACCCATTGATATTCCGGCATGACTGCCATACATTCGAGCACAAGAGCTTCTGCTGAGCGTTTTGCAGCAAATTTACATATTTTCACCTGTTCGCGAATATTCGGCCCACAAGGGCGCTTAATGGGAATTTCACTGCCATTTTCAAGTATAATCCTTGGAGCAGAACCGGTTGTCTTTGCAATTGTTTGCTTTCCACCTTCACGCAATCCTGCCGCAATAAGACGTGTGACGCTGGATTTTCCGCGTGTTCCATTAATATGAATAAGAACAGGTATTTTTTTTCTATAATGAAG
>JAGHCS010000226.1 GCA_021160355.1 Candidatus Cloacimonadota bacterium | reverse complement strand
TAGTCAACTTATTCATCTGCATCTGTGATACTTTTTCAGGGAAGATTAATGTAGGGTCAATTCCCCGAATTGACCGGGCTTTCAATTCGGCTGATTAGGGGTAATCAGCCCTACATTTGTCTAAGTTTTCATAAATTGTCATTTGACATTTCATTAGAAATTAGATATTAGGATTTTGACATTTTCCATAAAGGTTATATACTATTTAGATATACATACCTTGACGGTATAAAAAAGTCATTAAAAGGAAAATCAATATGGATCTATTTACCGAACAGATAAAAACGCAGCTTAAAGGAATTTTGCATAAGCTTCAAAATAAAGTGACCATCGCAATTTTCACACAGGAGTTTGAGTGTGATACGTGCAGGGAAACACATGAATTTCTCGATGAATTTGTAGCGCTTTCCGATAAGTTGGAATTAACAGTATTCGATTTCAAAAAAGATAAAGCTCTCGCAGAGAAATATGGTGTTGATAAGATACCTGCCATGGTCATTTTGACTGCCGATGGCAAAGACAACGGCATACGATTTTTCGGTCTTCCCGGCGGTTATGAGATCAACTCGTTTATCTCGAGTTTGATCGAAGTGTCGGGACAGAAACACGAGCTAAATGCGAAACTCATGAAGCGTATCGAAAAAATAAAGAAGGATGTACGCATACAGGTGTTTATTACACTGGGCTGCCCCCACTGCCCGGGTGCCGTGAGCAATGCCCACCACCTCGCGATGCTGAATGATCATGTCTCTGCCGATATGGTCGAAGCCCAGACCTTTACCACAGAATCGATCAAATATTCCGTAAGCGCCGTTCCGAAAATAATTATTAATGAGAAACACGAATTGGTAGGCAATCAACCTATTGAAAAATATTTAGAAATAATTGAGAATTTGTAATTTCTCCCTTTAGAAATAAAGAGCCCCGAGTAATTTTGCTTAGGGCTTTTTTTGTTTTTTTAGTGTCACAAACATTGACATCCCTATAAACGAAAATGATTTTCGTTTACAATAATAGGATTAAAAAAATGAATAAATATTATGAGATGCTCAAACAGCAAAATCTGAAGAAAACACCGAAGCGTGTGGAAATCCTTCGGATCATGAAGCAAAGCACCAGCTATTTCTCACCCCTTGAAATATGGGATCTTCTAAAAGAGAAATTCCAGAAAGTTGGATTGCCAACCGTATATCGGATACTTCAGCAATTTCAGGAAATCGGCATTGTCTCATCAATACAGAAAGACAATAATCAGTTGTATTACTTTTTATGCTCGATCAGACAGGATCATCACCATTTTATCTGCAGGAAATGCCACAAGGTATCTTGTGTACAATACTGCGACTTTGATAATATTAAACAGCTCGTTGAAGACCAGCTTGGGTCAAAAGCCGAAACCCACTTTCTTCAAATCGAAGGACTCTGCAAGGAGTGCAGGGAATCATGAAAAAATTCATCACCCTCACCCTCACCCTACTCCTCGCTATCCTCATTTCTACCTGTACTAAATCTATTGAGAAATCAGACAAACTCGATATCTTTGTCAGTGTTCTTCCGCAGAAATATTTTGTCGAACGCATCGCAGGCGATAATGCAAATGTCCAGGTTATGGTGCTTCCCGGTCACAACCCAGCCACTTACGAGCCGACTCCTTCTCAAATGAAAGAAATCTCTGTAGCGGACATCTATTTCCGTATTGGTGTTCCCTTTGAAGAAACATGGATGAAAAAGCTTATACAACTCAATCAAGAATTACTCGTGATCGACACAAGAGAGGGCATTTCCCTGCGTTCGATGGATTCCTTTATCATACTTCAAGAAAAAATGTCTTCAAATAATGACAAAGAAAGCTTTCAAGATCGCAACCTTTCACATCAACTCGATCCTCATATCTGGCTGAGTCCCGAGCTTGTAAAGATACAGGCACAAACAATCTGTACTGCTCTCTGTGGATACGATCCGGCAAATAGTGATTATTACCGATCGAATCTGCAATCATTTCTTGCTGACCTGGGCGCACTTCAGCAGTATTTTTACAAACATCTTTTACCTCACACGCAAAAAAAATTTCTCGTATTTCATCCTTCATGGGGCTATCTTGCAGATGAATTCGGTTTGATGCAGATCCCCATTCAGGTCGAAGGCAAAACTCCCACACCAAAACAGCTTGCTGAGATAATTTCTTTTGCTCAGCAAGAAAACATCCGGGCGATCTTCGTGCAGAAACAGTTCGGTACTTCAGCTGCACAGACAGTCTCAAAGACAATTGGAGGAAAAATTGTAAGCATCGATCCTCTTGCAGAAAATTATCTTGAAAACATGAGATTAATTGCAGATACTTTCGGGGAAGTGCTCGATGAAAACTGAAAAAGACCGTACTGTTATTTCCCTTAAGGATGTGGACTTCTCCTACAATGGCGAGCCGGTTCTCGAAAATATTACTCTTGAGATAGATAAAAATGATTTTGTTGCGATCCTCGGACCCAACGGAGCAGGAAAAACCACACTAATAAAGCTTCTCCTTGGCTTTCTCAAACCAAGCAAAGGTATCATATCAATATTGAGAAAATCCCCGATCAAGGCACGGAAATATATTGGCTACGTGCCGCAATACAGCACCTTTGATAAAGACTATCCTATTTGTGTGATAGACATCGTAAAGATGAACACACTCACTGCAAACTCTTTCTTCCCCTCATACAAAAAAGATGTCACAGATACTGCTTTTTCTCTTTTGCAAAAATTAGAAATACAAAATCTGGCATATAGAAATTTTCATGAACTTTCCGGTGGACAGAAGCAGCGTGCTCTGATAGCAAGGGCACTTATCAACGATCCGGAAATCCTTTTACTGGACGAGCCCACTGCAAGCGTGGATGCTACGATGGAAAAGGATATTTACGACACACTTAAAATTCTCAATGCTGCTACGACTATTCTTCTGATCACCCACGATGTAGGATTTGTTTCTTCCTATGTGAATAAAATCTGCTGCCTGAACCGATTTGCTTCGATGCATTCTGCAAAAGAACTGACCGGCAAATCCCTATTCGATATATACAGCGAGAGCAGTAAATTTCTCCAGCATCACTGCAATTTATAATCATGACTGATCTTATTACGAACATCACCACCTATACATTCCTACAAAATGCGATCTTGGCAGCTGTCCTCGCAAGTATAGTGTGCGGGATAACCGGCACTTTTGTAGTGGTAAAGAAGATCACTTTTATCAGTGGGGGGATCGCGCATGCTGTTCTTGGAGGAGTGGGTATCGCATTTTATTTCAGTATGCCGCCAATAATCGGAGCTTTTATTTTTGCGATCCTGGCAGCAGTCATAATAGGGCTGGTGAAACTGAAAGCCGACCAGCATGAGAACACGGTCATCAGCGCACTCTGGGCAATGGGAATGGCTATCGGTGTGATTTTTATGTATCTGACCCCCGGATATAGTGCCGATCTTCTTTCTTATCTTTTCGGAAATATACTCATGGTTTCTTCTGTGAATCTCTATATTCTTGCTGGACTTAATATATTCATCATTCTTATTGTACTCATATTTTATAGGCAGTTCGTTGCCATCACCTATGATGAGGAGCAGGCGCGGCTGCGTGGGTTACCGGTGAATTTTTTATATATACTCCTCCTCTGCATTATTGCACTCACCATTGTTGTTCTGATACAAATTGTGGGAATTATTCTCGTGATCGCACTTCTCAGTCTGCCTGCCGCAATTGCCAGCCTCTACACACGCACGCTTCATGCAATGATGTTTTCTGCAATTGGTTTGGGTATACTTTTTACTTTGGGCGGGATAGCGATCTCCTTTTCTGCAAACATTCCGACCGGTGCAACGATCATCATACTTTGCGGAGTTGCATATCTCCTTGCGATCAATCTTACACGGTTCATTCATAAAAAATGAATCTTTGAAGAATTATGTGGTAGGTTGAAAATAATGTCCAATAACCAACAAGGAATATCCAATTATGAAGGAAAAATAAATGCCCGATCCTCGAATCACACTCTCTTTGTTCGCCGCGATTCAAGTCCAGTACATCATAAGTGATTCGCGGTGAAGCGTGAACTGCTGATGACACTATTTATAATCAATCAGCAAATCTACAAAAGCTTGATCCTTAATATATCTTTTATATTGGTTTAATAGAAAAAAATGGTTGCTAAAATAGGACATAACTAATTATCTGGTAGTCATTTACTATAATGTTTTTATACGGAGGCATAAAAATGGCTAAAAGATACTGTCCGAGATGTCATTCGGATCATACGAAAAAAATGGAAAAAGGAACCGCAGGCAGCGATATAAATGTAATAATTGTAGGCATGTTTTTCAATTTAATAGGGCAAGGAAACAAGTTTTGGGAGATCATATATGGACAAAATATGTGCATGAAAATAAGACCTTAAAATCATTAAGTCATAACCATGGGATTTCGGGAAGAAGCATTTGGAAACATCTTGATTCTTACAATCTCAAACTTGCTGAAGTCGCTTGCGGGAAAGGCATTATCATTATGGATACCAGCTACTTTAGGCGCGGTTTTGGTGTCATGGTCTTCAGAGATCACAAGAGGGGCAAAAACATATTTTGGAAGTATGTTAATTATGAGACACTTGGTAAATATTGATCCGGAATAGAGCATCTTCGTGCGAGAGGTTGGAAATAACAGGAATTGTATGTGATGGCAAGAGAAGCTTATTTACTGCATTTGGAGCTCTTCCCGTACAAATGTGTCATTTTCATCAGACGGCAATTATTACACGATATATTACTCAGAAACCCAAACTTCAATCCGGCAAAGAGATGAAAATATTATCGTATCAATTAAAGCACTCATCAAAGAGTGAATTTACCACAATGCTCAAACAATGGCACGAGAAATGGAAAGATTTCTTATCAGAAAAAACATACACCGACGATAATAAAAGATGGTTTTATACTCATAAAAGATTACAAAGTGCATATCGAAGTCTTAAGACAAATCTCCCTTACCTTTTTACTTATTTGGATTATCCTGAAATTGGTATGCCAAATACCACAAACTCTCTTGAAGGGACCTTCTCATCTCTTAAAACGAAAATAAGAATGCACTCAGGTACTAAAGAATGGAGAAAAAAAAATTATCAATGAAATTCTATCAAAATAGCAACCCAAAAGTTCCTTTAAACCTAAAATGACAAAATCCAAATGTCAAAATATGAAGAGAAATTCGAAATTAGAAATTACTTGTCACGGCGTATCCGTCAGCAGACGTAGAAGACGGAGAAATTTGTCATTCCATTTTCAATTAACGTTTGTATTTTAAGAACCGAATTATAGTATTATAAACGATTTACAGTATATACTTCGTAAGATCTTCGTCGGTAATGATCTTTGCAAGTTTTTGTGTAACCAATTCTTTTGTAATTTTTATGTTTTCGGTTTTATTATCAGGCAGTTCATAGAGATAATCTTCCAGAAGAATGGAAAGGACTGTATGCAGTCTTCGTGCACCGATGTCTTCCATTTTTGTGTTCGCAAGCGCTGCAAAATTTGATATTTCTTTGATCGCACCTGGTGTGAAGCGTACGGTTACGC
>JAGHCS010000077.1 GCA_021160355.1 Candidatus Cloacimonadota bacterium | reverse complement strand
TCATGAGGAATATGCTGATCTCAAATCATTTTCAATGTATCATATACAAGAGTTTTTTACAGATCATTTGCTAAGAAAAGTTATGGTTGAACCTTTTGAATATGTTCAGTGGATTCCATCTCTGAAATTATTCTATAGATTTTTATTTGAAAAGGGATATTTGAAAGATCCTAAACCTATAATACACTTATTTGATTTGATAGAGCCACATTTCATGAAGATTCTTAGAGAAAGATATTAGTTAACAAATTGTATGAACTATTTTATGCGGAAGTTAAGTCATTCAAAGTGAACTACCAAGCATAGCTTATATTTTGAAACAAAACAACCTTCGGAATGATTGTTGAGGAAATAGCACAACTTGATTTAAAGACGCTGAAAGCTGATTTGATCCCAGTTGAATAAAATAGATTCAACGGGGTAAACTTAAGGATTGTGGTGAAATAACGTTTTCATGCTTAACTCAATCCCTCATCTAAAGCTGTGTTATTAAGTCAAGTCTAAAAAAAGCCGAACTCCTAAAAGTCCGGCTTCTTCGATAATATTGTACTTTGTTATTCAGTTAATATTTCACACATTCATCAAATTTCTTATGTGTTTTGAACCTGGTCATGCCGAATTTTCCAAAGATGGAGTCAATAAATGAATAGACAACAGGAATGATGAAGAGTGTGAGCAACGTGGCAAAAGCAAGCCCGAATGCAATGCTGACTGCGATCGGTTTCCAGCTCTCAACCTGGCTTGAGGTAGATAGAAGGATTGGCATAAATCCTGCGATGGTCGTAACCGTTGTCATCAGAATAGGACGGAGTCGAACAGTGCCGGCATTGATAAGAGAGTTCCATCTATCTACTCCCTTCTCTCTTTCGCTATTTACAAAATCAACCAGAATAAGTGAATCATTCACCACAACTCCGGCAAGAGCAAGCACCGCGATCAGGGTCATCATTGAGAATGGCAGTGCAGTGATGATCAAGCCGAATATCACGCCGATGATCGCAAAAGGAATAGTGAGCATTACGATGAAGGGCTGCACATAGGAATTGAATTTCGCAGCAAGGATCGCAAAAATAAGGATCAGTGCAATTAATAGAGCAAGGTATAATGAATTATACACCTCTGTTCTCTGCTGCGTCACTCCGCCATACTGCAACTGGTATCCCGGGAAACGCTCAGAGAAGTTTTCGAGAAGTCCCGGCTGCCCTGTTATCGCATTTCCCCTGAGAATGCTTGTCACTTCATCAGGTGTTTGTTTTACCGATCTCCCATTCTCGTCATACGTTGTTGTATTTCCCGTTACAGTAAGAACCCTATTCCCATTATAATGCTGTATCTGAGAATATCCTGCTGAGATTTCGAAATCAGCGAGCTCCTTGAGAGAGATAAGATCGCCTGTCATTGTAGGTATCTTTATTTCTTTCAGATCGGAAACATCATCGATCTGATCCTCTTGCACACGAACCACAATATCATATTCATCAAGTTCTCCACCTCGGAATTTTGAGATAGGAGCTCCGTAAGACGCTATAGAGACCAATGATGAAATTTCATTGACCGTCAAGCCATACAAGCCCAGTTTGTCATGTTTCGGCATTATCTTGATCTCTTTCTTGCCGTCATCCATGTTCGTTTCAAGGTCGGTGACTCCGGGAATATCACCAAGAATTGATATAACATAGTTTCCGATACTTTCCAGTTTATCAATATTATTTCCAATTATGCGAAGCTCAATATCTCCGCCTGTCGGTGCTCCACCATGCTCCCCTTCTATGAATTTGTACGAGAAAAGTCCTGGCACAGTATCAAGATATTTTCTTATCGATCCCTTGATCTTTTCGATCGAAAAAGTAAGATCGTCCGCATCAAGGAGATCGATCTTGACTTCTGCATGTGATGTTTCCACCTGCGTCCGATGATTTTCTGTGTACTGCCCAATTGTTGAAACAATTGCTTCCACATCCTTGCTTTCATCCATATTCTGGATAAAATTTTCTATTTTTGAAACAACTTCATCCGTTCTTTCTAGACTAGTTCCAACCGGTGTTTCGAGATTGAGAATAATTGTTTTTGGGGTACCTGAAGGGAAGAACTCGAATTTCACCAATCCCATTCCGAAAGCGCCTAAAGCCAGTAATAATGCAGCCACAACTAACATGACAGAAATGTATCGGTGTTTGAGAGCTCGCTTGATTAGGTATTGATATATCTTCGTGAGCCATGCATGAAGTTTATGAGTTTTATCTTTGAGATTTTTTCCCGATTTTCCGCTGAAATCTGCAATATGTGATGGAAGAATTATAAGGCATTCTAGTAAAGAAGAGAACAGTGCGATGGATACTACAATTGGAAACACGCTCATGAATTTCCCCATCATACCGCTTATAAGAAGCATGGGCAGAAACGCCGCAACTGTAGTTGCCACAGCAGCTACTACTGGCCACATAATTTCATTTGTGCCTTTGATCGCTGCTTCTTTCGCGCTCATCCCCTGCTCCCTGTAACGATGCACATTCTCCAGCACGATGATCGCATCATCCACGATCATACCAATAACAAGAATGAGGGCAAACAAGCTGAGGTTGTTCATTGTGACCCCGAGAAAATCCATGATAAGAAATGTGAGGAAGAAACTGAAAGGAATCCCCCACGCTGCAAACAATGCATTTCTCCATCCTATAAAAATGAACAGTGTTATAAAAACCAATATGATACCGATCAACGCATTATTTCCAAGAGTGAATAAGCTGTTTTTGACCTCTATCGATCCATCGTTGCGCACCTCAAGGTTCAAACCGGATACCGCTCCGACAAAATCGTCGGATGCAGCGCGCACATTCTTCATCACACGGAGTATGTTACCCTCCGCATCCATATAGATGTTTACATTCACAGCTTTATCACCATCAAGTTTGCCGATAGTAACCTGCTCTTCAAGAGTATCAATGACAGTGGCAACATTCCCTATTCGTATGGCTCTTCCGTTCATATCCATCTTGACGATCACATCACGGATTTCATCTACAGTTTCAAACTCGCCGACTGTACGAATAAGAAATTCAGCACGCCCGAATTTTATATCGCCTGCAGGAACATTCTTATTTCTGTTAGTGATAGCATTCGCCACCGCATAGATGCTCAAGCCATATTGATCAAGCTTGTTCACGTCACTTTCTATCCAGATCTCCCTATCCCGCGTACCTGCGATCTCAACATTCGCAATATTCGGCAGTTCCAAAATTTTATCTTTATAGTCATCTGCGATCTCACGAATCGCATTTGCAGAGAATTCTCCCCCAAGGGCAACGGTGCAGATCTCATTTACCTCTCTCATATTGAGACGAACGAGGATTGGATCGCTTGCATCATCAGGTAAATCCGTTACTTTCTGGATCTCCGAATTCAGGTCTGACCACGACTGATCTATATCGGCATTCGGCTCCATCCTGATAAAGATAGTTGCACGTCCTGCAGCGCATGTGGATTGAAAAAAATCAACATCATCCAGGTTGATGATCTGCTCTTCAAGCTTCTTCACCACGAGATTTTCCATCTCTTCAGGAGACACTCCACGGTATGATACTACGATATAGAAAGCACCGAAATCCACTGAAGGCATCTCTTCTTTTGGCATGAAAATAAGTGTGTAGATACCAAGGATGAACACGATGACCATGATCATGTTTATCAGCTTGCTGTGTTCTACAGAAAATTTTGCTATTGACATAGGAACTCCTTATGATGTCTCGGGCTGATAAACGGATTTGATTATTACTTTGGTGCCTTCCTGCAGATTCTCATAACCTTCTCTTACAAGTTTATCGCCGATTTGCAAGCCGTTTTTAATGATCACATTACGGTCCACTTCATCACCAAGTTCGATATTAATTACATGAGAAATGTTGTTTTCGTCAATGGTGTAAACGAGTTTATCGTCATATTTTTCGGAAATATTATTAAGGGAGGTATAGATCACATCTTCATAGACATGAGCAAGAATATATCCTTCAACCACCATGCCGGGTAAAAGCAATCCCTCGCTATTATCGAGTTCGATCTCAATAGGATAGCTCGCGGTTCCCATAAGAGGTTTGATGCCGACACCAGTGATCTTGCCATGAAATTCTTGAGGATAGTCATCATAATGGATACTGACATGCTGCCCTTTACTTACGCTCATGATATCACTTTCACCAATACCGGTCTTAATGAGAAGTTTTTTTGAGTTGACAATTGAACACACGGGACTTCCTGCTCCGATCATCTCGCCAACTTCCAGAGAAATATTTGTAATATAACCGGAAACGGGAGCAGTGAACAGGGAATTTTGCAATAATCTTCTCGCACTTGCAAGTCCGGCTTTTGCTGCTTCAAGATTTGCTTGAGCACCCTTTATGCCGATCTGTGCTTCGAGATATGCCATTTTTGATATTTTATCATCTTCATATAATTTTTCAGATGTGGTGAGATTGAGCTGTGCACTATCAAATGAAGCTTGGGCTGCAAGCAGTGACGCTTCCGCCTGATCAACCATGTTCTTCATATCTGCATTGTCGATCCTGCCAATAGCTTCGCCTGTATTAACCCAATCTCCAAGATTTTTATATCTTTCCACGATTTTTCCATTCACCTCGCTGGAAAGAGTGATGTCAGTAATTCCTTCAAGGGTACCAACAACTTTTATGAACTCCTCAAGGTCACGAGGTTGAACAATTTCCACTATTACGGAAGTCGGTGCAGTTTCCTTTTTCATCCTGCCGAACTCCCCGCCGGGTTTTGAGCAGGCAGATAAGAGAAGAGCAACAGCACCCAATATAATTATTACTTTTGTGAATTTTTTATTAATCATGTTTCTCCTTATATATGCTCTCTAACTGTTTCTAATATAATATCTTCCTCAACGCCTAATTGTTGAAGCAGTGCTGATTTGGCTCCAAGAAAATCATACAGGGACTGGACATATTGGTTCTGCGTAGAGAGGTACAATGTTTGGGTCGCATTAAGTTCATTTGCACTGATCAATCCTTGCGCAAAATACTCCTGCATTTGCGCATAAGTTTCTGATGCTTGAGCCCGGGATGCCTTCGCTGCAATGATCGAATTTGCATATGAGACAAGGTTCAGAAACTGACCTTTAATTCCTATCACCACACCATCTTCGATCGTCCGGTAATCGTACTGCGATCTCTTAAGATCGTGATGTGCCTGTGTAAAAGAAGTCACATTATCGACGATCGGAAATATCGGCAGCGACGCTGATAGTGTGATACTCTCCGAATTATCATAATCACTCATAAAATCATATTTGACCCAATTCTTGGAATATGACAGATTGAGAGAAGGTAAAAAATTACCTCCTGCCATGAGGAGTGATTTTTTGCTCGTGCCTATCGCAATATTCGACATGGCAATTAGGGGACTATGCTCCATGCCATAGCGAACAAATCCATTTGAAATGCTGTCGATCTCGGCAAGTGAAAGATTCTGAAGAACCTCCAGCAATGTGGAATATTCGGTCGAATCAACCGGTTCAATCTTTCCGATCGCACCGATCTGCAAATAGTTCTGCAGGTTCATTTTGCTTGTCTGAAAGAGATTCTTCATTTGCAGCACGCTCACCATCTTATTGGTCTTTTCTGCTTCGATCTGCAGGTATTCCCCTTTGGAGAGCAAGCCGGCATCATATTTGGTTCTTGCGATTTCCAGATTGGTCTTACTGGATTCAAGATCGAGTTCTGCGATGTGCATAAGCTTTTCATTCTGCAGCACTGAGAAATATTGTTGCTCCACTCCTGCCAGGGTTTGCAGCTTTGTCATTCTCAGATTTTCTTTCGATAATTTTACCACATCTTCCTGCATTCGCGCACCAAGCCAGATCTTTCCACCGTTAAAAATCGGTTGCGTTATCGAGATCCCGTAGGTGGTCATTTTGTCTGCATTGTTGATGCCCACTGTTTGGTCGGGATTATACCGCGTCTGGCTTGCATTGAGATTTGCTGAAGGAAGCAACCCCGTGTATGCATTCCATCGTCCTGATTGAGCGGATTTGAGCGCTTCTATCTCGGAAAGATAGACCGGATAATTTTTCAGGGCTAACTCTTTGGCGAGTTCGAGATCAAGATCGAGCGCAGCAATAGTTGAATTCATTAAC
>JAGHCS010000070.1 GCA_021160355.1 Candidatus Cloacimonadota bacterium | reverse complement strand
TTGGAGATCCCAAGCTTTTCATGAAAACCAATGTGCTTGGCACTTCAGTTCTGCTTCACGCTGCAAAAGATTCTTGGCGAGAAGATGAATGGAATTCTAAAAGATTTCTTCATATCTCCACTGATGAAGTGTATGGTTCTTTGCCGCTTGATGGAGAGGATCGATTCACTGAAGACTCCCCTCTTAAGCCACGCTCACCTTATGCGGCATCAAAAGCAGCAGCAGATCTTCTCATCCAATCCTATTTTGAATCATTTGGATTTCCCGCTCTTATTACCCGTTGCTCCAATAATTTTGGTCCTTATCAATATCCGGAAAAGCTCATTCCCCTCATGATCCTCAATATGAAGAAAGAAAAACCACTGCCAATTTACGGAAATGGCTTTAATATTCGTGATTGGATATATGCAGAAGATCACTGCAAAGCATTGTATTCAGTATTGCAAAATGGACAAATTGGTGAAATATATAATATTAGTGGAGAACACGAACTTGATAATATTACACTCGTGAACATGCTCTGCGAAATTGTTGCTTCTCTAAGAAATAATAATGGAGATTATTATAAAAAAAACATAACATTCATAAAAGATAGACCCTGTCACGATCTGAGCTATTCAATGGATTGCTCAAAAATCCAGGCAGAGACGGGGTGGAAACCCTCTCACAATTTTATCAAAGATCTCACCTCCACAGTTCAATGGTATTTAGCACAAGATAAATGGATAGCTTCATTCGAAAACAGCTTACAGGAATGGATAAATTCTCATTATTACCTTTAAGATTTGACAGACACACTCATTAACCTACATTACTTTTACTGACATGAAAGATATTAGTTTGAATGCGGTCAAAAAATCCTTTGGAGGGTATGAAATTCTCCAAAACGTTTCCTTCGATCTAATTCGAGGTGAAAAGGTTGGTCTTATCGGCAGAAATGGAAGTGGTAAAACAACTATCTTCCGGTTGATCACCAGCGCTGAGGAAACGGATTCAGGAGCAGTTAGTGTTGCGAGGAATGCTACAATCGGATATATCGAGCAAATTCCTGAGTATCCGGAAGGCACTGAAGTTATCGAAGTTCTCAAGCAATCCTGCCAGCATATATTTGACCTACGAAATGAGCTTCGGCTCCTTGAACATCGTATATCAAACACAAAAGATAAAACTGCTCAAACAAAACTTATCTCAAAATATGAAAAACTACTGCTTCGTTTTGAGCATCTCGAAGGATATGATATTGATGTCAAACTTGAAAAAGTTTGCACCGGTCTCAAGATCACTGACCACATGCTGCATCGGGATTACAATTCCCTGAGTGGTGGAGAAAAAACAAGAGTGATGCTCGGACAAATATTTCTTAACCATCCAGATATTTTGCTGCTGGACGAACCAACAAATCATCTTGACATTGAATCTATCGAATGGCTTGAAGGCTTCATCTCACAGTATAAAGGAAGCGCCATCATCGTCGCTCACGATCGTTATTTTTTGGATGCAACTGTCTCAAAGGTCATAGAGCTTGAAAACGGCAGAACAAAAACATATAAGGGCAATTACTCAAAGTATATCGAGCTTCGTGAAGAAGAAATACAAAGGCAATTTTCTGCTTTTAAGAACCAGCAAAAGAAAATCGAAGCAATGGAAAAAGCCATCAAGCGATTCCGAGATTGGGGAACAAGAAAAGATAATCCTGATATGTTCAAAAAAGCAGTGAACATGGAGCGTCGTTTGGAACGCATTGTACGTGTGGAAAGACCAACCGAAGCCAAGAAAATGGGACTTGATCTCTCTTCTGTACAGCGTTCTGGCAAGGATGTAATTAAACTCATTGAAGTTTCTAAATCTTATGATGACCTTGTTTTATTGGATTCGATTGACCTGTTTGTGTATTATAAGGATCATATATGCATTCTCGGAAAAAACGGCACAGGAAAAACGACTATTTTCAAGATTATTCACAATGAGATACAAGCGGATAGCGGTGAAGTGAAGCTTGGCTCCAGGTTGAATGTCGGTTACCTTGAGCAGGAAGTGCATTTTGAAAATCCACAAAAATCTGTGCTTGATGCCTATCGTAGAATGTTTCCAATGCAGGAAGATAGGGCTCGAACAGCTCTTGCCCGTTTCCTCTTTTTTGGAAATGATGTGTTTAAAAGATTGGGAAATTTGTCCGGAGGTGAGAAAGTACGGTTTCAACTCTGTGTACTCATGAAGGAAAATCCTAATCTTCTGCTTCTGGATGAACCCACAAATCACCTTGATATCGATTCTATGGAAATGCTGGAGGAAGCGCTGCTCGACTATAAAGGTACTATTCTTTTTATCTCCCATGACAGATATTTTATTAACAAGATTGCCTATAAAGTCATAGAGCTCGAACGTCATAAATTATATGAATATCCGGGTAATTATGATTTCTATAGAAAAAAGAAAATTAGTAAGTCCCAAGAAAATACAGATAAAAAAATAACGACAGAAAAACCTATCTCGCAACTGAATCATGCATCACGTAGAAAAGCCGCAAATGAAGAGAAACGCAGACTGAGACGGCTTCAGGATATTGAACAAGAAGTAGAAAAAACCGAAGCACAAATTGAGCAGACTGAAAAAGACATTAATACTTATGGACGAGAATACAAAAAATTGCTTGAATTGTATGAGCAAAAAAAATCTTTACAGAATACATTAGATGAACTGCTTAAAGAATGGGCTGATCTTGATGCTCTTCAGAAAGCGGATTAAGGAATTAATATGCCAATCATTACACTTGAAAACGCCGGGGAATTATCAAATGAGCAAAAACAACTTTTGATTAAAAGATTGACAGAGGTTGTAGCCGAAATTACTAAAAAAAATGAAAAATATATTTATGTCCGTATAGACGAAGTCCCCCGTGAAAACTTCGGCATCGGCGGAAAGAGTTTATCATAAATGTCTCAAACATGCAATCTTCCTCTATGCGGGAGGTATTATGAAAATCCTTAAGAGAAGTATACTGATTTATATTTTCTTATTCTTTGTCTGGTTTTTACTCACCGGTTTTAAAGCACAGGAACTTATAGCAGGATCTGTGGTATGCCTTATTATCACAGTAATATACAATTCAAAAGCACTTGCATTCGAAGAGCTTAGACTCACCCCCAAGTCCCTTCTATATAGCATATTATATGCGGTTATATTTCTTGTTGAACTCATAAAGTCAAACTTTGATGTTGCTTCTCGTGTTGCAAATCCGAAACTGCCAATTCATCCGGGAATAGTAAAAGTAAGAACGAAATTGAAATCCAAGATAGGAAAACTTATTCTGGCAAATTCTATCACACTCACACCCGGCACATTGACCGTGGAAACAAGAGACGAATTTTTTTACATACATTGGATCAATATTTCTACTGATAATATTGATGATACCAGCAGACAGATCGTTGCTCGGTTCGAACGTTATTTGGAGGTGATCTTTGGCTGAGATAATTATAAATATCGCTGGTTATATCGCACTTCTTGCATTGGCTCTTTCTTTCATAAGAATGATACTTGGACCCACCACTGCAGATAGAGCTGTAGCGCTTGATACCATGACGATCATCAGCATCTCCCTGATCGCATTCATCGCTTCAAAATCCATGAGAATCATCTATCTCGATGTTGCGACAGTGTATGCCCTTATAAGTTTTCTTGGTGTCATTGCAGTAGCGCGTTATATTGAGAGGGGGATCTAATGGCTGTTCTTGATATACTTGGAGCAATTATTACCCTCATCGGCTCACTTTTTCTTCTGCTTGGCTCTATTGGAATACTTCGTATGCCTGATGTGTATAACAGGATGCAGGCAGGCACAAAAGCGACCACACTCGGAAGTATGATGTTCCTGCTTGGTTTGGGAATTTCATATATAGAATGCGGCTGCATAGGGAGGATAGTCGTGCTCATACTTTTTATCTTATTTACCAATCCGATCTCATCTCATGCACTTGCACGAGCTGCTCATCATGCAGGAATAAAACTCGCGGATGTCTCAATTCGGGACTGTCTGAAAGATGACGAACAAGAGCAGAAAGGAGCATCTGTATGATCACAGTTTTCATCATCATTTTAGGAATAATTATGATCCTTGCTGCGATAATTGCCGTGATGTCCAAAAACCTACTTACGGCAATAATCAGCTCAGGCGTGATCAGTCTGCTTGCCAGTATCATATACCTCATCCTTTCTGCACCAGATGTTGCAATGACAGAAGCTGCTATCGGCTCGGGTCTTACGACGATTGTATTCCTTTATGCTCTCAGCAGAATTAAGAAGATCAACAAGGAGATCGATGATGATTAAACGTTTACTTATTATCGTTGTGATCATCCTCCTTATTGTTATCTTCCTTCCATTTATGAAAAACGTTATTCTCAAAGATTCCCTAAACGAACTTTCTTCCGGGTATGTCGAAAAATCTGTAAGTGACCTGAAAACAGCAAATATTGTCACAGCAGTTGTTGTGACATTTCGAGGACTGGATACGCTTGGTGAAGTGACTGTACTCTTTATTGCAACTGCCGGAGTGGGATTACTCTTGAAAAGAAAAAAAGGTGAGAAGAGTAAAAAATCGGATAAACGTCCGGCATCAGAAATATTGCAAACAGGTGCCTCATTCCTGTTTCCGCTCACAATTTTATTTGGTGTTTATATTTTCCTTCATGGACATCTTACACCAGGGGGTGGTTTCCAGGGAGGTGTGATTATTGCTTCTGCTTTTCTGCTTCTTCTCTTATCAAATATCAATTTTCAATTTAATCATACTGTGCTCCATTGGGTAGAGTCCCTTTCAGGTGCATTTTACGTGCTTCTCGGATTGCTGGGTTTGATTTTGTTGGGCAGTTTTCTCAATCCGAAATTTCTCCCACTCGGTACACTCGGAACATTATTTAGCGCTGGTGCTGTTCCATTGATCTACTCCTTTATCGGTTTAAAAGTCGGCTCGGAACTCAGCAATATTTTGGACAGCATGAGGGGAGCGGAAGAATGAGATATACACTTATACTCGGATTCATATTGTTTATGATCGGGCTCTGGGCTATGCTCACTCGAAAAAATCTTTTCAAGATCGTTATCGGGTTTTCTATCATCGATACCGGCGTTCATCTTATTATTGTGACAATTGGATATCTAAGTGGAAAAACAGCGCCCATTTTAGATAAATTGGTTACCCCAGCTAATGCAGTTCAGAAAGTAGTTGATCCTATCCCCTCTGCTCTTGTACTCACCGCAATCGTTATCGGGCTTGCAGTCACAGCCCTAATGCTCAGCTATGTAGTTCGTTTGTACAAACGCAGAAAATCACTCTCAATCGAAGATTATAGGGAGCTGAAATGGTAAATCCAATCATGATTTTTATCCTTTTTCTTGGAACGGCGTTTCTCTTTGCCCTCTTCGATAAGATACACCGTAAATTTTCTTTCGCGATTTTACAGCTTGTGCTTCTTATTAATACATTCATTGCAGGACAGTGGTTGTATAAATTTGTTTTTACTTCACAAACACCTGTCATGATCTTTACTGCCGGCTTCAAACCGCCTTTTTCAATCAATTTGAGGATGGGATTGGAAGAAGCATTTATACTCTTTGCGGTTAATTTTGTAGGACTTCTCAGCGCACTGTATCTTTCCAAATCATTCAAGCATTCAAAAGTCTATCCTTTGGTCCTCTACCTCATGATGATTATGGGCGTCAATGGCATCGTGATGACACGCGACCTTTTCAATCTGTTTGTCTTCCTGGAAATCTCATCCATTTCCACCTATGCACTGATCGCGCTCAAAGAAAACGAACAGCGTCTTGCATCCGGCTTCAAATATATGATCGCCAGTGGACTTGCTTCGGTATTTTTTCTTCTTGGAACAATTTTTATCTATCATATCACAGGTACCCTGAATATTGATCAGATAATAACTCATAAAAGTTTTGTAATTACATCACTTGGATTTTTGTCTGTATTCACACTTATGATGTCCCTCATCATCGAACTCAAGCCATTTCCTGCAAATGGATGGGCACTCGATGTCTATCAAACAACTACTTCGGGAGTTGTGTCTATTATTGCTGTGGCAAATTCTGCGGGAGTATTTTACGCATTTTATAAGCTGCTTCCTCTCATTCCACACAATCAGCTGCTCTTCATTGCTGGCATAGGAATAGTGTCTTTCCTTTTCTCGAACTTGATAGCTATTAAGCAAACCGATTCCAGACGTCTTCTTGGATATTCTTCAATTGCACAGATTGGTTTGCTCATTACCGTAACTGCGCTCACACGATATCTGCATGTAAAAAGTTCGACCTCTCTTTTCATTATTTCGAGTATATTTTTAAGTAATTTTATCGCAAAAGCCGGACTCTTCTGGATTGCGGGAATTATCAAAAAAACTCACATCAAAGAGTGGGCAATACTGCGCTTCAAACCGGGCTTGCTTATCATTTTTGGCGTGTTTATATTTGCGTTGGTCGGCATTCCTCCTTTTCCAAATTTCTGGGCTAAGTGGGATCTTATACGATTTCTGGCTCTTTCTAAGCTTCATATCTGGATCATATTAATCCTACTCGGTTCACTATTAGAAGCATTCTATCTTTTCCGCTGGTTCGGGAGCATTGTCAGATCAGAGCAAAATGAAGAGCAATTATTACAACCAGCTTATAAGACAGTTCCAATAATAATATTTTTCTTACTATTGATAATAATTTCTATCGGTATCCCAATTCACATATACCAGTTTGATATTTTGCCACTATTACCGATTGTTGGACTGCTCATTTTGAGCATATTTGACTTCCTGCCATCCAAATTGAAAGCAATTATTTCAATGATAATTATTGCAGGATATACTTTGTACATCTATCCTGTACTTTCAGGAGTGAGTTTGGTATTTGCTTTCATATTCCTTGCAGGCAGTTTTATTCAACTCATTGCAACAATGAGCAGGAAAGGCACAGATAAAGGATTTTTTCCCCTCCTTGTCGGCATGATCCTTTCAATGGGTTCTTTGCTTGTAGCGCGTAGTTCTCTCGAGTTTTTCTTTGCATGGGAGCTCATGACGATAACTGCTTACATGCTTGTGCTTCGCGGACGAAAAGCAGAAAAACCAGCATTGCTCTTCATTTTGTTTTCTCTAGCAGGAGCATATTTACTTTTGAGCGGACTGAGTTATGCACATGTTATTAATTTTTCATTAGTCGGATTGGGTACTATTCCAATTTCTGCACATATGCTGCCAATCACTGCTTTTATTCTGATTGTTGTTGCATTTCTTATCAAAGTTGGAGCTGTAGGATTTCATATCTGGCTGCCCGGTTCTTATGCAGAAGCAGAAGACGATACGACCTCTTTTATGTCATCAATCCTGAGTAAAACAGGAATTTTCGGCATGCTAATTTTACTGCTATTTCTCCTAAAAATGAACATGCATCACAGCGCACTTTTTACAAGCATGCTTGGCTGGATCGGTATTTTTACTGTATTTTTCGGCTCATTGATGGCAATTTTCCAGGAGGATGTGAAATATCTTCTTGCATACTCGAGTATGGGGCAGCTTGGGTATATCGTGCTTTGCATGGCAGCTATGTCACATCTTGGCTGGGTCTCAGGACTCTATCTCGCAGTGAATCACCTCTTTTTCAAAGCAATGATACTTCTTGCTGTAGCAGGTGTCATTTCACGTGTGGGTACACGCAATATGTATGAGATGGGCGGTCTTATCAAAAAAATGCCCTATTCTTTTATTTCAGTATTGATCGGAATAATTGCACTTTCCGGTGTCCCACCTTTATCCGGCTTTGGTGCCAAGTGGCTCATTTATACTGCACTTCTTGAGAAGGGCTGGTATTTCCGGGCTGGACTTTCTTTCTTTGCCAGTGCAATCGCATTTTTGTATCTGTTCAGATTGATACACACAATATTCCTTGGACAGCCCAAACCTCAGCATCAAAATGTGAAAGAAGCATCCCCCTTCTTCCTCATTCCCCAATTTTTATTTATTTTTGCGATCATGGCGATCTCAATGTTCCCAAATTTGATCATCAAGCCCTTGAGCACATTTATTAATCCGTATTTTGCTTCCACAATTCAATGGCAAGGAAACACACTCTACAGCAGTTTGGGTTACTGGAACGGTAATCTTGTCATGTATGTCACAATGGGTGTATTCATGCTTCTGCTCATCTGGCTTATCATCTCGATCGGTCGAGTTCAGAAAGTGAAACAATTCAACATTGTTTTTGCCGCTGAGCGTCCCTTCAAACCTACAACCACTCATTTTGCTCACAATTTTTATGCTCATTATAAAAGAGCGCTTGGCACTTTTGTACGTCCTGTCACCACCGGATTCTGGAATGGTGTTGGAGAATGGATCAGTTCTGCAGCAGGATCGATCAGGCAAATCTATTCAGGAAACGGACAAACCTATGTGTTGTATATTCTACTCTATTTTATTGTGCTGTATTTCATCATGGGAGGTAAATAATGGATACTCCCCTTGTTCTTAAAATCCTCTACTCCCTGATCTCCCTTGCAGTTATCACAATCTGGGGACTCTCACTCGGAGGTATTGTCCGTAAGATATACGCACGAGTGCAGGGTAGGATCGGACCTCCGTTCTGGCAGCCATTTATCGATATTATTAAAACCTATGGCAAAAGGACTGCTGTTACTCACGGGATCATGTTCTTCTTAGGACCGGTTTTCAGAATTGCCGGTGGAATAGGCACTTATTTATTCATTCCTGCAATACTCGGATCAACGATTTTCAGCAATTTCAGTGTGTCGGGTGATGTGCTGCTTGTAATGTATTTTATCTTTTTCGGTCAACTCGGCATGGCACTCGGCGCTGGTGAGAGCGGACATCCATACAGTGCGATTGGAGTTGCTCGTGGTCTTGCTCAGATGACTGCGTTCGAAGTCCCCTTTGCCCTTTCCATAATTGCAATCGTTATCCAATATCATACACTGAATATAACCACTATTGTTCTCGCACAACAGGGCAGTATCCTGAATTGGACATTATTTACCAATCCGCTTGCAACGATCGCAGCACTCATTGCTCTGCTTGGGATGAACATGCACAATCCTTTTAGTGTGGTGCTTGCACCACAGGAAATCCCTATCGGACCACCAACAGAGTTCCATGGGAGTTATCTCGCGCTTATGCAAACTAATCGGGGTATTTTCAATGCTGCCAAGCTTGTGCTGTATATGAATCTCTTCTTTGGTGGTGCCACTAATATTTTTGCATTGATTATAAAAACTTTTTCCATATACATGATTTCAGTAGTAGTTGGAGTCTCCTTCCCCAGATTCAGAACAGATCAATCGATAAAATTTTTCCTGTTTGTTCCCACACTTATTGCGCTGCTTGCAATAATTATTTTGGTTTTATAAGGAGCTTTTATGAAGAAAGATAATAGATTATTACCAAACAAAGACATGCCTGATTTTGAGCGTGATTACTTCTGCGATGCTCATCCAGAAACAGTAAAACCATTGAAAGGTTTTATTGAGAAGTTTCTCAACTGGGCTCGCGCAAACTCGTTATGGATTCTTGGATTCGGCACAGGCTGCGGAGCGATCGAGCTGCGTCCGCTGATGACTGCCCGTTTTGATATGTTCCGCTACGGTATGGCTCCCCGCCCTACGCCACGTCAGTCATGCGTATTTGTCATTGGCGGTTATGCTTCAATAAAAACTTTGAAGCGAATAGTCCGAAGCTATGAGCAGATCCAGGCACCCAAATTTGTGCTTGCACTTGGAAGCTGTACGATTAACGGAGGTATGTATTTTGATTCGTATAATACAATAAACCGAATTGATCACTACATTCCTGTAGATGCGTATGTCACCGGATGTATGCCACGACCGGAAGCTATTATTGCAGGGCTTAGAAAGTTACAGGAGCTTATTAAGCAAGGTAAAGCGGAAAAAGCAAACGAGTATATCGAAAATTTCGAATGGTATAAGGCAAACCAGAAAAAGGTAATCAAAGACTGGAACATGCCTGATTATAATTGGTAGGATAAAGTAATGATGAAAGATATTTTAAAAAGACTTACCGAAAAATTTCCCATCTCTGAAATAGAAGAACAGAGAGCTAATATGATATTCGTCACAATGCCAAAGATCAATGCGGTTCAATGTATTTCTTATCTCAAGCAGTTTGAAGGATTTACTCATCTTGTTATGCTTGCGGCAGTTGATTATATTGAAGATGGGATCTTCCAGCTTACATATATACTCCACAATTATGAACTTCATACTGATATTGGCATTCGTGTACAAATTGACAGGAAGCAACCCGTGATGGAATCAATTCATACACTATGGGCACAAGCAAGGACATATCAGCAGGAGCTGAAAGAAATGTTCGGTATTGATTTCCCAGGCAGCCCTGATATTGATGAACCGTTCCTGCTCGAGGGTTGGCAGAATATTCCACCCATGCGAAAAGACTTTGATACATTGAAGTATTCTCAGGAAACCTTCTTTCCGCGTCCAGGAAGAAAACATTATGACCCACAGAAATATATGAAAGAAAAATTATATCCTGATAAAGAACCTGAATAACATGTTCACGCAGCATTCAGAGGTTTTAATATGAAAAATAGAGATAGAGAAAAATTTCCAAATGTACTAAATGGCATACCTGTCATAGACCTTGAATCGCAGAAATTTCTAAAGGTCTGGCAGGGACCTCAACATCCCGGAGTGACCGGAAATATTTCATTGGAAGTGACTTTGAGCGGCGACGAAGTTGTCGACCTGAAAACGCATGTCGGCTACCTGCATCGTGGTTTTGAGAAACTCATGGAACGAAGAAAATATCTGCAGTGTTTCACGATCGTCTGCAGAATATGTGTTCCTGAACCGGACACCAATGAATATGTCTTTGCTGCTGCCACAGAAGAGCTTGCGGGAATTACTATTCCTGAAAAAGCCAAGTGGCTCCGCACCCTTGTACTTGAGATGGCACGGCTTGCAAGTTTCTTGATGTGGATCGGTGGACAGGCTGGCGCACTCGGTATGGGAACAATAGCTCAATGGACTGTCGCCCAGCGAGATTATATTCTTGACCTGTTTGAAGAACTGACCGGCGCGAGGGTGTATCATATGTACATGGTTCCGGGCGGTGTACGTGGTGACATTCCAGACGGCTTTATTGAACATGTTGAAAAAGTCATGAAGGGTGTTGAAAAGGTTCTCTACGATGTGGAAATTGCACTTCTTAATAATGCGATTTTTAAGATGCGTGCAAAAGGACTCGGATATATTTCAAAAGCTATGGTTGATGAGTATGGGATTGTCGGTCCAAACGCCCGGGCTGCTGGTCTAGCTCGTGATATCCGCAAAGATTCTCCATATTTAATATATGATCAGCTTGACTTTAATGTGATAACAGGAACACATTCCGATGCCCTTGAACGCACTTTTGTACGATTCCGAGAAATGTTGCAATGTGTGTCACTGATACGTCAAGTTATCAATAAAATGCCGAGAAATGGTGCTTATTATACTCATATTCCAAATCCCCTTCACTGGAAAATTCCTGCGGGTGAAACCTATGTGCGTGCAGAGGCATCTCGCGGCGAATATGGTTATTACATGGTTTCTGACGGAACAGAATATCCACGAAGAGTACAGGTGCGTGGTCCGAGCTATACGCATGCAATCGCTGTTTTAGAAAAATTAGCGATAGGAACAAACCTTGCCGACCTTGCCGGCTTGATGGTTTCGCTGCATACATGCCCACCTGAGATAGAGAGGTAACTATGAAACTGAAAGACTGGATCGCACCTTTTTACGTATGGAAACGCGCATTTGAAAAACCTTTTACTGTACCCAAACCTCTGAAAGAAAGACCTGGCTCTCCTCGTTACCGTGGATTTCATCAGAATGATCTGGATACATGCATCGGGTGTGGAACCTGCTCTTCAATCTGCCAGAACCATGCTATTGATATGGTACCCGTCGATGGAATAGAAACTCACAAAGGCGACAGCGGACTTCGACCACGAATTGATTATGGACGATGCTGCTGGTGCGCGCTATGTGTTGATATCTGCCCAACAACATCACTTTCTATGAGCAATGAATATGTGTGGATTGATACTGACGCCGATGTTTTTCGTTTTATTCCCGGATCAGAAAAAAAACCTTGGGATTCATTTAAAAAAGGATATAAAAGAGAAGAAGAGTATCAGCTCGTTGATCCACGACGAATCGAAATGGAAATGCTCCCACCGGAAGAAAGAGTAAAATCTTTTCTTGAAATGGTGAAAGGGTACTCAAGGGAGCAGGCACAGAAAGAAGCCGACCGTTGTATTCAATGCGGTATTTGCACCGCAACATGTCCTGCGCATATGGACATCCCCGGATATATCAAAGCAGTTCGTGAAAACAAGATCGAAGACGGGCTGAAGCTCATGTATGAAACCAATCCAATGCCTGCGATGTGCGGTCGGGTTTGTACTCATCAATGTGAGGAAGACTGTGCACTGGCTCACACCGGCGATGCTATTTCAATACGCTGGCTCAAGCGTTACCTTGCAGATCAGGTTGAGTTGGATGATTATTCAAAAGCAATGCCTGTTGATATTCTCTCCAACGGAAAGCAAATTGCGATAATCGGTGCAGGACCTGGGGGACTGAGTGCTGCATATTATTTGCGTCTGCTTGGTTATGAAATTACAATCTATGAAGCCAATGATAAAGGCGGCGGCATGACAAGATATGGCATTCCTGAATACCGCCTGCCCTATGATCAGCTTGACAAAGACATTGAATATATACTCTCTCTCGGAGTAGAGATAAAGTACAATACACGAGTTGGCAAAGATATTTCATTTCAGGAAATTCATAAAGAGTCTGATGCCGTTTTGATCTCTATCGGGTTGATGCTTCCTTATAAAATGGAAATCCCCGGGGAAGATCTACCGGGTAATATCTCAGGACTTGAGGTGCTTGATAAAATCACTCGCGGGGAGAAGGTTCATTTTGAAGAAAAGGTTGCAGTCATAGGTGGAGGAAATGTCGCCATGGATTCTGCCCGTACTGCCAGAACCTTTGGTGCAGATGTTACTGTGTTGTACAGAAGAAGGATCGAGGATATGCCTGCTGATGAAGAAGAAATAATCGATGCACAGCAAGAAAAAGTCACCTTTATCACACAGGCAATTCCTTTAAGAATAGAACAAGCAGAAGATAAACGCCTGAGCTTTATTTATGGATTAGCAGAGATGGTTGATCAAGGAGAAGGAAAACGACCAAAGCCCGTACTGATCGAAGGAAAAGAATTCTCAATCGTTGTCGATATGGTTATTTCTGCTATCGGACAGGGAGCTGATTTTTCATTTCTTCCAATGGAATATGAAAAGCTCTTCTCGCGAAAAAATCAGTTAAAGATAGACGAATTCTTTCGAACCCGCGATAGTAAAATATTTGCAAGTGGTGATATTGCGAATCAGACAAAAGATGCGATAAGTGCTATTGCAGACGGACACCGTGCTGCAAGATCAATAGATCACTTCCTAAAGAATTTATAAGTATTCTTATGTTAACCGAATCCGGTTTCTTCTCTTATGCATTACTCCCTCTGTTAATATTCATTTCACGTATCTTCGACGTTTCTCTCGGCACTTTACGCATCATTTTTGTAAACCGGGGCATGAGGTATTTGGCACCAATTATCGGTTTTTTTGAAGTTCTTATCTGGCTGATTGTCATAGGACAGGTCATTCAAAATCTTACAAATATAACCAATTATATAGCGTATGCCGGTGGATTTGCAATGGGTAATTTTGTAGGTATTTTCCTCGAACAAAAGCTTGCAATGGGCATCGTGCTTGTTCGAATAATTACCATAAAAAATGCAAATGAGCTCATCAGTCATTTTAGAGGACTGGGCTATCGTGTCACAAACGTTCCCGCTGAAGCTAATGCCGGTAAAGTAGAGATCATCTTTCTTCCTGTACAAAGAAAAGAAATTCATAGTGTCGTTACTGCTATTAAGAAATATAATGAGAATGCACTCTATACAATTGAGGATTTACGTGTGCTGAGTGAATGGGCGATCCCGAAAAAGCACAAACGTCACCCATCACCAAAACTCAAAGCATACCCGCGTCTTTTCAGATTTAAAAGAAAAGGGAAGTAATGCTCACACAGAAATACAAAGCTCTCATCTTTGATCTTGGGAATGTCATCATTGATATTTCCCCTAAAAATACTTGTGATTACTGGGCTAATATATGCGGAATAGATCCCACAGAATTATATGTCGCCTTTCCATTCGATGAAACCTATGCTCAGTTTGAAAGAGGAGAGATCAGTCCGGAAAACTTTAGGGAACACATAAAGAAATGCCTTAATTTAGATATACCGGAGCACGATTTTATTGAGGGGTGGAAACAAATCCTCATACAACTTCGCAAAAATATTCCGGAACTTTTACAAGAACTTTGTAAGTCTTACAGAATTGTCGCTCTTTCCAATACAAATGAAATCCATGTGCCGATGTGGCTTGAAATGTGCAAGCCCATTCTCCCCTATTTTGAAAAAATATTTCCATCAAACGAAATAGGTTTTCGGAAACCGGAGCATAATGCCTATCAACATGTTCTGGACTATTTGAAGCTTTCACCTGAGGAGATAGTATTTTTGGATGACAATTATGAAAATATTCTTGCTGCAAAGTTTATTGGAATGAAATCAATACTTGTTACTAGTTATGAACAAATGGTGAAGGAGCTTATAAAAATCGGGATTATGTAATAAGAATCAGGTGCACATCACACACATTCGTGCCGGTCAATCCGGTCTTGAACAAATACCCGCAGACATCAAAAAAAGTATAGGAGTCATTTCGAAAGAGATATTCATCCATTGGAAGTTCCATCATTGTTGCCGTATGCAAAATTTCATATGAAGCAAAAGCTCCTGCTGCATCAGTGGGTCCGTCATCTCCATCCGTACTTGCTGAAAGAAAATAAATATCTTCAGCTTTTGTTCCGAATTTCTTCATTTCATCCAAAAAAGCTAGTGCCATTTCCTGATTTCTTCCCCCCTTTCCTTCTCCCTGAATTGTCACAGTCGTTTCCCCTCCACAAATGAAAATGAGTGGTTTATCAGCAGACTTCTCCTGTTTGATTTTTAATGCTCTATGAAATAATCTCCGCCCTGCTTCCTGCGCTTCTCCTTTAATCCAATCAGTAGATCTATCTACGTTAAATCCAAGTGATTGAGCATGCTCTTCGATAGCGTTCAATGCAACTGCATTATTACCGATAATGATATTC
>JAGHCS010000150.1 GCA_021160355.1 Candidatus Cloacimonadota bacterium | reverse complement strand
TCCTCCTGCGGCCGGTTACCGGTTTGGATCGCCTCTTGTCCTTTTGCGAGTACCACGACTTCGATATCCGGATTGTTTTCCTCAAATTCCTCGATAACTTCTTTTAACAATGGTCGCTTCTCCGGCTCCATTTGATGCCAGAGATGAACAATTGTTTTCCCTTCTTCATTTTTTTCACATCCTGTGAATGCGAAAAAAGTAGCTAAGATAAGAAAAATTAATATTATTCTTTTCATTAAATACTCAAATTCATTAATTTATCAAATATATACGAGATTCACGTAAAGTTTTGTCAACTTAATCAATTTCAGGGAGTGCTTGAGATTTCGTTTACTTTTCTTTGAGAAGTTTCTCGTACATTTCTTTTGTTTGCTTTGCAATTATCTTCCAATCAAAGAACTCCTCAACTCTCTTGCGTCCGTTCTCCCCGAATTTCTTTGCTAATGCTTTATCCTCAAGCAGTATATTGATTTTCTCGGAAAGTTGCTTCGGCTCTGCCGGCTCAACAAAAAATCCTGTTTCACCTTCTACAACCACTTCTTTTATTCCACCGACCCTGCTTGCAACAACTGGCGTTTTACAAGCCATTGCTTCAAGGTTTATGATGCCAAAGGGTTCATAGATAGAAGGACAGGCAAAGACTAAGGCATTGCTGTACAATTCTATGTACTGCTCTTCCTTCAGAAGTTTGTTGATCCACAGCGTGTTTGTGGTTTCACTCATTTTTTCAGTGAGCATCTGCTCGATCTCTGGGGTGTCCGGTGCACTTGTGCAAAATACCACTTTTGCATTGATATCTTTCGCTGCTTCAATGAGATAGATCATTCCTTTCTGTTGAGTAGTTCTACCCACAAAAAGCACATATTCCTCATCGATGCCATATTCTTTAAGTGTGAAGTCGGTAAGCGTTTTTTTCCATTTTCTTGTGTCTATACCATTGTAGATTACTGCGATCTTTTTTTCATCGATATTGAAATATTGAAGGATATCGGCTTTCATCATGTTGGAAACTGCCACAACTCTATCCGCATTTTCGATGCCGAGTTTTTCCACCCAACTGCTGAGTCTGTAACCTGCGCCAAGCTGTTCTTCTTTCCAGGGACGAAGCGGCTCAAGACTGTGTGAAGTAAGCACGAATTTATTATTATACAGAATCTTAGAGAGAAATCCGGCAAATGCAGCGTACCATGTATGTGTGTGCACAATATCTGAGTCCATGACATCATTAACGATCGAGAGGTCGATGCCAAGTGTGTCGAGCGCTTTGCTGATACGCGGATCGCCTTCTAATTTTCCAAAAGATGAGTATCCTTTGACGCGGTATCCTTCTTCTTTGATATCCTGGTCACCGAAGCTTCTCACTTCTATATCTATCATTTTGCGGAGTTCCTGTACGAGATAACGCACATGCACCCCTGCACCGCCATACACGTTCGGTGGATATTCTTTTGAAATAAATGTAACTTTCATGCAAACCTTCTAATATTTTTTATGTAGGATGAAAATCCATGCAGGATCTTCATTCGATAATGTTATTGATAATTCTTTTCCTTTATGTGTAAAGGTTTTTCCAGAGAGCAATTCTTCAATAGAATATTCTTCATCCTCATGGATTCCGAATTTCTCAATAGGTAATTGCAGCACACTTTGATGCTCGTTATACGCATCCATATTGACTGCTATGAGAATGGTGTTATCTTTATCGTATGACGTCTTGCCGTAAAAGGAAATATTGTCGTCCGAGGAATTGTAAAAACTGAGATTCCTATAAAAATGCAACGCAGTATTTTCCTTGCGGATCTGATTGAGTTTTTTTATATAATATTTGATGTTGCCCGGTCTATCCCAATCCCAGACTTTGTATTCATATTTTTCTGAATTAAGATATTCTTCGGTGCCGGGGACTGCTCTATTTTCGCAGAGTTCGTAACCATTATACATTCCGTACACCGATGAAAGTGTAGCTGCCAATACTATTCTCTGCATGAATGCAGGTCTTCCTGCTTCCTGTAGCAGGGGCATAAGAATGTCTGGAGTATTAGTAAAGAAATTTCCTCTGAAGTAATACTGCATATCCGTCTTGGTGAGTTCGGTGAGGTATTCTGTAAAATCATGTTTATTATAACGCCATGTGAAGTATGTATATGATTGCGTAAAACCTACTTTTGCCAACAGCTTCATCATTTTGGGTTCTGTAAATGCCTCTGCAAGCAGGATAGCACCGGAATCTTTTTCATGTATTTCCCCTATGACCCATTCCCAGAATTTAACCGGTTTTGTGTGCGGATTATCCACCCGGAAGGTACGAATCCCCTGATCGATCCAGAAAAGGAAAATATCTCTGAGTTCGTTCCAGAGTTCCCTGTAATTTTCACATTCGAAATTGAGCGGATGCACATCTTCATATTTTTTAGGAGGATTTTCCGCGTACTTGATAGAGCCGTCCGGATTATGATAAAACCACTCAGGATGCTGCTTGAGCCACGGATGATCTGGCGAGCAGGTAAACACAATATCCAGAACTAATTCAATACCGAAATTTGCTGCTTTTTTGATAAATCGGTGGAAGTCTTCCATTGTGCCGAAATCGGGATTCACTGCCGTATGTCCCCCATACTCATTGCCAATGGAATAAAGACTCCCCGGATCATTTGGACCAGCCTGAAGTGAGTTATTTGGTCCTTTTTTATTTGTTCTTCCCACCGGATAGATCGGCGCAAGGTAGATTGTGTCAAAGCCGAGATCATGCACATACGGCAAGCGTTTAATCATGTCATCGAATGTTGCACTTTTCCCTTCAACAGTCCCCTGCGAGCGAGGCCACATCTCATACCACGCTGCAAAACGAGCCCTCGGTCTGTCGAAATAGACTTCATATATTCGATCGTGAGTAATGTTGGTATTGTTCTTCTCAACTGTAAAAGTATATTCATACAATCCGGTTTGTTCAGTTTTGATCGCTGCTTCAAATCGGTCTGGCTCAAACGAACTCATAATAGTCTGCTGCCAGCCCTTTTCTTCTTTTCTCCTGAAATTCAGAAAGACTTTCGAGTTGTCATTTAATCCGATAATAGTGACATATATTTTAAATGGAAGGTCTGTTTCCCACTTGCAGTAATACTGCCCTTCATCTACAAGGGGAGCTATATCTGTAAAAGTAATTTTCTTCTTATCCATGGAACTTTTGCTGATTTGATGGGATGTGATGTCAAGGTTTTTGAGGCTGGGGATTTGAGATTTCGGAAGATGATCACGATCAACTCTTCTAAGATTATAAATCAATTTTCGACGTTCGCAAATCAAAAGAAAAAGAATGTCGAATGATGATCAAGGATTTGTGATTTATGAATATAGGCATACTGAAATTAAAGTATTTTTATTTTCGTGATATTTCGTGTCATTTCGTAATTAATTTTTTTTCAAGAAATAATTGACATTTTAAAATAGCTATTTTCTTTATTAGCGGAGTATCAAATGAAAAAAATAATTATCTTAATTTGTATTTTATTTCTTCCGTTTATTATTCACGCACAAACCACTATCGATGAAATTTATCTCCTCACGGTTGATGGAACCATTGGACCACCAATCGCAAACTATATAATTGACAGGATCGAAACAGCGGAAGCTCACAATGCAGCTGTCCTTATTGAGATTAACACTCCCGGGGGATTAGATACTTCTATGAGGGAGATCATTCAAAAGATCATGAATGCAGAGGTGCCCGTTATCGGTTATGTTGCCCCGGAAGGTGCACGTGCAGCATCCGCGGGTGCCATCATTATGCTTGCCTGCGATATAAGTGCTATGACTCCCACCTCGAGCATCGGTGCCGCTCATCCTGTTTCCATGGGAGCAAAGATCGATTCCACAATGGAAAAGAAAGTAGTAAATGACATGCTTTCCTATGTTGCATCCATTGCTCAGAAAACGGGCAGGAACGAAGACATCGCAAAAAAAATGGTCTCCGAAAGCATTTCCCTTCATGCCAGAGAAGCGTTTGAAGAAAACGTGATAACATATCTGGCTTCCTCAAGAACAGACCTCTTTAAGCAGATTGATTCTTCTGAAATCATCAAAAACGACAAAGTGTTCATCATGAATACAGAACATGCCGATATCATACCCTATCGGATGAATTTCATAGAAAGATTTTTGTATTATATAACAAATCCCAATATTGCCTATATACTTCTCATGCTTGGTATTTACGGACTGATTGCAGAATTTTCATCACCCGGAATCGGCTTTGCTGGAGTTTTCGGGGCTATAGCCCTACTACTCGCTTTCTTTGCACTTTCTAATCTTCCGGTTAATATTGTGGGTTTATTACTGATTGTCGTTGGATTCATCTTGCTCTTTCTTGAACTCAAGGTGCAATCCTCAGGAATATTAGGAATAGGAGGTGTCGTGGGCATTGTACTTGGCTCAATGATGTTAATTCAGTCCAAAGCGCCTTTCCTTCGAATTTCACTCTCACTCATTATTGGAGTCGCGATTTTTACGATCCTTTTCTTTCTTCTCCTCGTCACACTTGTGCTGAAGGTTCATAAAAGCAAGGTAACCACAGGGCGGGAAGGCGAGATTGGCGAAAGAGGACTCACAAAAACTATTCTCAATCCAGAGGGACAGGTCTTTGTGCGTGGTGAACTTTGGACAGCAATCTCTACTGAGGGTAAAATTGATAAGAACGAACCCATCGAAGTAGTAAAAATTGACAATTTAACTTTATGGGTCAAAAGGGTATCATCACAGTATGAAAATTCTTGACGAACTCTTCACCTCTCGGATTTTTCTGAAAATTTTTCTTAAAAAGGAGAACACATGAAAAAATATCTTCCGATATTCTTGGTTATTATTGCTGTACTGGTTCTTGTCGCATGTGAAAGCATGTATATGAGAACTGCAAAACTCGCTATTCGTGACGAAGATGATCCGGATAAAGCAATTGAGAATCTTAAAAAAGAGATCGAAGCCAATCCCGGAAATGCTGATGCATACCTCTTCATGTCTCAAATTTACGGTCAATATAAGGAAGAATATTACACAGCCTATCAATATGCAAAAAAGGCATTAAAAGCCGATCCGAGTAAGGAAAAAGAAGTAAATATAATATGCCTTGCAACCTGGAGTCAACTCCATAATCAGGGACTTGAAGAAGTGAAAGAGGAAAATTTCTCGGAAGCCGTTCTTAAGCTCAGTCAAGCTCATGAGATACAGCCGGACAGTATGGTCACATTTGAATTGCTCGGTGATACATACGTGCGTACCGGTGAAATCGATAAAGCTTTGGATGTTTATCTTCAAATCTATGATAAGGACCCGGAAAATATTTTTGCACTTAATAGAATTGCCACAACCTATTTTAATCAGGGTGACTACGAGAAATCAGTTGAGTATTTTTTAGTTCTTCATAATTTAGAGCCAGATAATATTGACTGGCTTTATAATATATGGGTAGGAGAGATCAAACTTGGAAATACTGAATCAGCCCTTGAAATTGCAAAACAAGCTATTGCAATCGATCCGAGTAATAAAGAATTACTCTATAATATCGCTGATATGCAGTTCAATCAAAAAGATTATGCTGAGGCAGCAATATATTATGAAAAAGTCGTTAATGTTGATGCTACTGAACTTGAAGCATTAAAATATCTTTGTTACTGTCTGAGTAATACTAAGAATTATACAGACCTTGTCACATATGCACAGAAATGGCTTGATGTTGAACCTGACAGCACAGAAGCCCAGCAGTTCCTCAATCTCGCAAAACAGATGTTAAATAAATAAAATGGTGCAAGAGCATCAAAAAAAAACATAAGGGGGATCCATGAAAATACTCACATGGATTTGCGGCATTCTTGCAGTGCTCATGGTCATCTTCGCTGGTATCATGGGATTGTTCGGCGTTGTTCCGTTCCTTACAGTCACCAAGGGTATCAACTTTATTCACTTCGCGAACACTCTTATTCTATTTATGATCGCTTTTATCCTTTGTGATAAAAAGAAGGAGTAGCACTGACGTAAATGCCGGTTAAAGCCATTCTCTTTGATTTAGATGGTGTTATTGTCGATACTCTACATTTTCACTTTCTTGCCTGGAATGAAATGTTTCATAGATGGGGCGGTGAGGTCAAAGAACTCACCGTCCTTATCCATGAGGGAAGAAGCTCTCGAGAAATTCTCCCACTCCTGATAGAAGAAGCAGGCATTGAAATTCCCGAAGATGAGCGTCACGATTTTATTGAAACAAAACGGGCTTACTACCGCTCTATTGTTGATGTGCAATTTTATCCCGAAGCAAAAGAAACGTTAAAACAACTCCATAAAGAAGGATATACTCTCGCATTGGTAACCGCCTGTGCCAGGAAGAACATGAACCACGCACTCTCCGAAGATGAATTAAAACTTTTTGATGTGATAATTACCGGAGATGACATTCCCCGCGCAAAGCCGAATCCTGATCCCTATGATATTGCAAGAAAAAAGCTTGGATTAAAAAAGGATGAATGTCTGGTTATTGAGAATGCTCCTCTCGGCATAGAGTCTGGGAAAAATGCAGGGATAAAGGTTGCAGCAATTGCAACAACCCTCCCCAAAGAATATCTCAAGGGAGCGGATTATTATCTTAATACTCTGAGCGATATTTTTCAGTATCTGAAATAAGTTAAAACTACTCTATCGTCTTCTGCACATTCAAATCTTCTTTGAGGGAGATCAATTCATACAATTTAAGAGGTTTGCCCTTTCCACGAAGAGTTTTTATGTCCAGATAACGAGCTTCAACTTTATCTTTCACCGCTTCGTAAGTTGTCTCACTAATAATTATATGATTTTTAGTTTCATATATTTTGTTCATCGGCTCTATACGCGCTCCGGAATTGATCGTATCACCAATTGCTGTGTAGTCAAAGATCTGCTCCGAACCAAGGTTCCCTACCAGTGCCGAACCGGTATGAATTCCAATACCAAACTGTACAGGATCTTTGCCCTCTTTTTCCCATTTTGCTTGTAATTTTCTCAAGCGTTCAGCCATTATCAGCGCCGTTTTGCACGCATTGTAGGCATGCATCTCATAGTAATAGGGAACACCGAAAAGTGCCATGAGCGCATCACCAATGAACTTGTCAATCGTTCCGCTGTTATCCTTGACCACATCCACCATCTCGGTCAGGTACTCTCGCAGAATCTCAACAACTTCTTGTGTCTCATGCTGCTCGGAATAGGCAGTAAAGGAACGCAGGTCGGAGAAGAGCACAGTGAGTTCCTGAACCTTACCACCAAATTTCAGCCGCTTGGGGTCTTTCATGATCAGATCAACAATATCCTTTGCAACATATTGCTGGAATGCCTTTTTGACAAAAAGCTTCTCTTTCCTGCCCACATAATACTGCATGATAAGATTCCCAAAAAAGGAGATCAGAATTGCAGTCGGAACTTCTGTAACATTCACAATAGTATGATGAGACGAGAACATCATATATACAAAAACAAGATATCCGGCAATAAGCAGAACTCCGATTACGGCATTTATCGTAGGTTTGAAGAAGTTAAATATGATATTTACGACGAAGATCAATATCAGGAGACCAAGTACAAGGTAAAGATAGCTAAAGGATTTTAAATAATTTGAGTGCAGCACCATCTCGATGAAATTCGCATGGATCTCCACACCGGGCGTGAGTCCTTGCCCTTTTCCCGGATTATAAAATGGAGTTGGGAAAAGGTCGTGAAGTTCTTCTACTGAAGCGCCTACCAGGACTATCTTATCCTTAAATGTACCTGTAGTCAGATAATTTTCAAACGTATTGAAATCCAATCCAAATGCCTGCTCGCTTCGAACCTGGAACGTGCTGTCATCCAAAACAGTATCCATATGATAATAGGGAAATGTGTTTGCAGGTCCATAATAATTTAAGAGAACTGTGTTGCCGGAGTATTTTGGCATAACAAATGATCCGAGCACGAAATTATCTATTGAATTAAATAGCTTAGGTTGTTCGCCCCTTTTCTGGTCAAGAAGCATTTGCAATCCCTCCACACCAATCGTATAATAGGATTCGTCAGAGAAAGTAGAGAAAAGTGTATACTTACGAACAAATCCATCCTGATCCTGAGATATGCCCACTAATCCCCAAGGCAAATCTCTATCGGTAATTTCTTTAATAGGAGGTACAATTCTGAGAGTGACCGATCCGGTTTTCCGTATTTCACTGAGTTTTCCTGCAAAAATCACATTTCCATATTCTGCTGCTGTTACCGCCAGATCGACATCTTCTTTCGCAAGTGTCGGTTCTGTAAACTCGATATCGAATATGATAACCGCAGCCCCTGCTTTGTTGAGATTTTCTATCAGATGGGCAAAATAACTCCGGGGAAACGGATACCTGCCGAGTTCTTCGAACGTCTGATCGGACACATCGAGAATAACTATATCCTGCGACACTTCGAGTGGTCCCCTGAGATTGAAGTTCGTATCGATCCAAATAAGTTCGAGATTTTTATAGATGCGAGTCATGGATAGAAGAATGACCGCAACAAACACAAAGATTGAAAAGATCAAAACAAATCGAAACTTAATTTTTTTCATTGCTTACCCTTAGGTATGAGATCATTCAAAATCTCTTTCTATTAATTTTCTTACTAATTCTTCAAAGGAAATGCCGATAACTTTTGCAGCCATAGGCACTAAACTCAAGGAGGTCATTCCGGGAAGTGTGTTCAGTTCGAGAAAATAGAATTCCTTTCCATCGAATCGAAAGTCCACACGTACATAATCCGAGCATTTGAATTCCTTATATATTTTCTCTCCGTAATCCAAGACAACTTCAGCTTCCTTTTGAGTTAATTTTGCAGGAGTTTCATACACGGTGTAACCGTCAGTATATTTATGAGTATAATCATAAAATTCGCCACTCGGTTTGATCTCTACTACAGGAAGTGCTTCATTACCGAGCATCGCTACAGTTATCTCTCTGCCGGGTATGTATTCCTCAATAAGAATGTCATCATTTACAGAAAAAGCAAGTTTGAGAGCAGCATCAAATCCATCGGTATTATTCAAAATTGT
>JAGHCS010000154.1 GCA_021160355.1 Candidatus Cloacimonadota bacterium | reverse complement strand
GGATCATTATATATCGGCACACGAAGGTTTGTGTAGAGCGTCCATTGGGGTGAAATATCCCATTGGAGAGAAGCAATATTTTCTATCAATTTCGGTTCATACTTAATATCCTGCTGCGCGATCTTGCCTTCGTATCCGACATGGAATTTCTGATGAAATAGCTCGAAATTATAGCCCAGCAAAATATCCCAGTACATTGCAGTTTCATAACCCATGAGTGTGTATTGTGCATAAGGAACATTCGTATATTTTTGGAACCAGCGCCCGTTCCCATCGGTTTTTTCCATATATACATAATAATCATTCCAGCTTACAAGACTATCAGGAAAGTCAGTTTTCCATGAACTCGCAGCAACCTTGGCATAAATTTTCTCTGTAGAGAATTCTCCACCGAGTGTAAGTTGGCTCTTTGTGATATCCCTTGCAAACTCGAGTTTATTTCTCTGAAAATGTGCATAGATTTTCAATACTGCAGGGAAATTCACTTCCAGCCCGGCAAATATTCTATCGCCTTTTGCAAAGGTAGTTTTCAGGGAATCCATATTCTCATTATTTGTATCTTTGAATTGATAATACTCACCTGAAAGAATAAATTCCATTGGTCCCTGCCACCCAGTATTAATTAGAGAATAGGCAAGCTGCATATCAAATTCAGAACTTGCATGCTCTTTTGAGGAAGTTGAAGTTTGCGGAAGTTGTGCATGATATTCACCAAACCCGAATCTCAAAGAAGTAGTTTCCGGAATAATATCAAAAAGAGCTTTCCCTCTGTAGGCATTTATATCTGTATCATCGTCACCTGCATTATCTGCAAATACTGCTTCTGCCTGGAATTGCATTGGTATGCCTGCAAGAGGAAATTTGAACATCGGCAGGTTCGAGCGCCCGTACACACCCATGACATCGTAGCCGAAATTGTAATTCTTATTACCGATGCTTCCCACAAGATGAAGAGGGTCATCAAAGGTAAGAAAGCCAAATTTGTCAAACGCATGCACCAGAAAATATGGTGTATCCAGCTTGAGATAGCTCCGCTTGAAATTGAGGTGGGTTTTCCACATATCAACGCCTTCGGCAGTGTTGTTGATATTCATAACAGTGTAGCCCTCGACCTGCGAGTTGAATTTGATCTTCACTCCGAGATTAATATCGTACAAGGGTTTATCGAGCATCAGTTTATCATTGTATTCTTCCTTCTCGAAAATATTTTTGCTGTATACACGTCCATCGAAAAGCACCTTGGGATTAAGGAATGTTCGAACACCCGTTTGCTTTTGCTCGACAACCTTCTCGACCACGAGATCACCGGATGGGCTGACCTCAACAAGTGAATTCACGCCACCATAGCCGTCATCCTGCTGTTTGGGATTATCGGGATCAGCAATCCAGTTGCCATCCACCACGAATTTGTACATATATGTTCCCGTTTCGAGTGGTACGGATATTTCCCAAATACCATCTCGGTTTTTACTCATTATATGTTTTGATGTATCCCAATCATTAAAATCACCTGCCACACTGACTTGACTGGCATCAGGTGCTTTATACAGAAAACGGATACCTTTATGCATTGCTGTACCAGATGGACTCCCAACCATTATATTAACCTCAGAGGTGGTTGAAGGTATTTTGAATTTTGTATCTTCAGCAATCCTAGATTTGGGAGGAGGTTTAATAATATCAACCGTACTGGGTTTTATAGATTCAACGAGTTCATCATTTGATATTAATATTACTGAATTCACACCCCCGTAGCCGTCATCCTGCTGCTTTGGATTATCCGGGTCTGCATACCAGTTGTCATCCACAACGAATTTGTACATATAGGAACCTGAGGAAAGCGGGATAACAATTCTCCACACTCCATCATCACCTAATTTCATGACATGAGCAGAAGTGTTCCAATCATTGAATTCACCAGCCACACAGACTTTACCTGCATCAGGTGCTTCATAGAAGAATTCTACACCTTTTTTTGTTGTTGAGACACCGGCAAAAGCCATGCTGCCCCAACAAAATATCATTATGAAAAGTATTACTTTTCTCACTATTACTCCTTATATCCTGTTAAAACCATGCTTTGAAAACGACTCTAATTTCATCCTGCATTGTACCGCCGGACACGAAGCTGTCGTCATTTACAAGTCCATATCCACCATACCAGCTCGGACCGTATTGAAGATAGAGTTCGGAATTGCCACCGATCCTGTATTGAAGCTCACCGAAAAAGCTCATCCGGGAGCCGACTCTATCATTTACGACAAGTCCACGAGCAAAAGCGCGCCAGCGGTCAGAGAGATTCACTGCACATTCTATACCTGCGATCTGTTTTTCCCAGGTTTCACCAATATCTTTTATTTTGAATTGCGTAAGTAATTTTGCCAGACGGTTTTCTACTGAAAGCTCGGCAAAGAAATCATTATGTTTATATTCTTTACCGTGCCAGACTTCATCCTTCTTATTATAATAAACTTTCCCTTTGAAACCGTTCACGAATTCAATATATGCTTCTGCATAGAGATTTGTAACCGGGTCAAGACTGACTCCGGTGGGATATTCCTCTCCTTCTAATTTCTTATGCTGCCAGTAATTCAGGGTGAACGTTATTGCTCTTTGTGGAACAAAATAATAGGAATTTACCCAGATACCATACTCGTCAGATTTATTATCACCCATGTAATTCCTATAACATTTCCCGTATGTCCAGACTCCCGGATTGATGAACCAATATCCAATCTTAGGAGTACCAATTCGGAATCCACGGAATTCCATTTTTGCCGCAACATTTCCCTTGAAGAACTCTCGCAATCCGCTGATGTAATCTCCATCCTTAAAATATTCGCTACTCTGATCTCTATAATATTTCAGTGTATCTTTTATTTCCTGCTCGGATGGCACACTGGAAAATGCCATTTCAAAATTGATCTGATAATTGCCGACCTCTGCATGCTCGTCAAAGGCAAAGACCTGATTATATGAGTTCTTATCACCGATGCCATAGTTTTTACGTTGATAGAACATTCCGGTTCTGAGCTTATTTTTCAAAAAATTCTGTCGCAGTCGTACCAGATGGATGTCATCGCTGTCACCTTGAGAGAAATCAGAAAAGACATAAGTAGCGCTTCCGCCCCAGGGCTCCCACAGATCAAAACGTACTCCCTGTCCGTTGCCGTCATTATTGACTGAGCCGGTATTGAGCACATTCAGTAAAGATCCATCCGTCCAATAATGATTATTTTCCCGGGTAAAAAGCACAGCATTAAATCCCCTGCCGTTAAGTTCCTGCCTGTATGAAAGATGGGCTTCTGCAAGAATCGCTTCAGAATGATCGGTCATCTGCCCATGCTCGTTCCACTTATCGCCGTAAAATTTTACATAAGCTTCAGAATTAGCAATGGGATGAGCGAACAGGCGGAACTCTACCTTGAAATCAGGATCCCACACATTCCAATTAAAGCTATCTGATTCATATTTCGTTCCGAATACACTTTCAAAATATCCTTCCAACCTAATTTGAGCATGTAGGGAGAATGAGCAGACCACAAGAAAAGTTACAAAAAATAATATACTTTTTTTCACTATAGAATACCTGTACATTTATCCTACTTGAACTGAACGCCAAATGAAAGACGGTATGTACTGCCAAGCTCTTCGTGCGAATACACTGCACCGTCGAGTGTCCAATTTTTTGCTTTTATTCCGAAACCAATGGTCAAATAATCTCTGTTCAATCCCATTCTCGGTGCAAACACGTCAAAGAACCAGATCTCCCATCCAAAATGAAGACTGCTGTCGTCCTTATCCCAATTATAATCAAGAAGGAAATTCACCACATCCCGCCATTGGTAATGAGCTCCAAGAGCAAAGTTCCTTTT
>JAGHCS010000174.1 GCA_021160355.1 Candidatus Cloacimonadota bacterium | reverse complement strand
CCTTCCATGCTTCAATTTCCTCTTTGATAAAACGCCACTGATTCCCGACCTTAATACCCTTGAGTTCCTTTTGAGAAACAAGGTTCACCAAAGTCTCCGGTGACATGTTTAAAAATTTTGCAGCTTCATTCAAGGTTAATATTTCATCTTTTGCCATATGTTAGCCTCCGATAAATAAGATACAATTGGAAGAATTGTAGTCAAACTTTTTATAATAATAATTATAAAATAAATTTACTGAAGGAAATTCAATTTAATTGACACAGAAAGTGAGAGCTTCAATTTCATATAAAAGAAGGTCCTATGATAAAAAAATATTTATTGATCTCAGTCACTTTGCTCTGCATTTTCGGATGTGGTCACTACTCATTTTACACTCGCTCAAATCCGCATCTTAAGACGGTCATGATCACAGAATTTGATAATGATTCCGAACAATACGAGTTGCCCGGGCTTGTCACAGAATATCTGACCGAAGCTTTCATCGAAGACAACCGCCTTGATGTACAGGGCGATGATGCCGATCTGGATATTATGGGAACTATTCGGTCATATAAAAGAGTAGTAAACGCATATGATATGCAGGAAGATCCCTCGGAATGGAAAGTCACGATCGTCTTTCAGATTGAGGCAAAGGACCTTGTGCGCGATGAGGTAATATGGCAGAATAACAGCCTGAGTCTCTCTGCAACGTACGGCTCAGGAACCGCAGCAGAAGAGGAAGACGGACAGGGAATCGAACTCTTCTCCGAAGAAGATGCTCAGAAATCCATCATATTTGAACTCTGTAATGTAATCCTTTCGAATACGATCGAGCAATGGTAGGAAATGAGGATCAATAAATTTCTTGCGCAGGCAGGTCTTGGCTCAAGGCGCTCCTGCGAGCAGCTCGTACTTGAGAACAAAATCAAGGTAAATGGAAAAATTATAAGTGACCTCGCAACAGATATCGACCCCCAGAATGATATTGTGGAATACAAAAACAAAAAAATCCGGTTTTCATCAAACAAAATATATTTAATGCTGAATAAACCAATCGGTTATCTCGTCACTGCCGATGATCCTTTCGAGCGTAAAACTGTCTTCGATCTGCTTCCTAAATTTAAAGAACATGTCTTTCCTATTGGGCGTCTTGATAAGAATTCTGAAGGACTACTTCTTCTCACAAACGATGGTGACTTTGCACAAAAAGTTACACATCCAAGCAAGAAACTTCCCAAAACCTATCTCGTGAAAGCCAAAGGGCGAATTTACTTCCGCCAACTAAGAGAACTACGCGAAGGTGTTCAGCTTGAGGACGGCAAAACACTTCCTGCAAAAGTCTTCATAAAAAGTTATAACAAAGCTCAAAATCTTACAAAAATCCGCATGGTGATCTATGAGGGGAAAAACCAGCAAATTCGGCGGATGCTCAAAGCTGTTGGAAGTTCCGTGATCGAGCTCAAACGTGTGCAAATCGGTGAGATCAATATTGGGAAAATGCCAATAGGTGAGTGGCGTTATCTCAAAGAAAAAGAGGTAAGAAGTATAATTAAAGAGTGCAATTAGCTGGAATGGACACACAAAAAAAAGCATACACTTTTGCAATCCTCGCAGTCATACTCTGGTCAACTGTAGCTTCCGCCTTTAAGCTCAGTCTCCGCTATGTGGATTATATCGAACTGCTGCTGTATGCTTCGTTTTTTTCAACATGTGTCATTTTTATTGTTCTCATCCTGCAAAAAAAACTACACCTTCTAAAAAAATATTCTCTAAAAGATTTTTTGTTTGCAGCATTTCTTGGTTTTCTTAACCCATTCCTTTATTATATTGTACTTTTCAAGGCATATTCGATTTTACCGGCTCAGGAGGCGATCACACTCAATTATACATGGCCTCTGATGCTCGTTCTTCTTTCTATTCCCCTCCTCAAACAAAAAATAAAATTGCTGAGCATTATCGCAATTGTTATAAGCTTTTTTGGTGTGATCATAATTGCAACTCGTGGGAATGTCGCAGGATTAAATTTTTCAGACATAAGGGGTGATCTCCTTCCTCTGAGTAGTGCAGTGATATGGGCATTATTCTGGATATTCAGTCTCAAGGACAAACATGACGTTGTTCCGAAATTGTTTGTGAGTTTTTGTTTCGGGTTATTTTTCAGTATTGTGCTCATTTTTATCCGCTCATCAGTAGCGGGATTTTCTCTGCCAAACATCAAAGGTATTCTTGGTTCTGCGTATGTAGGTTTTTTTGAGATGGGATTAACCTTTATTGTGTGGCTCAGTGCACTTAAGTATGCAAAAACAACCGCACAAGTCAGTAATTTTATATACATTACCCCATTCTTGTCCCTTTTTGTTGTGAGTATTGTTATTGGAGAGAAAATCCTCTTTTCGACAATTATCGGGCTGATGTTCATAATCGCTGGTATAATTTTGCAGAGGTATACGAGTCCAATTAAGCAAAACCTTCGCAACGGTCGCTGAATAAATATTCTCATATAAATTTGACATTGTCCTGATTCCTTTTATATTTTCATTTAATATTTGTAATGAGTTCAAATATGAATGAAATAAAAAAGATGCTCGATAATGAAAATATTAAGCCAACCTATGAACGGTTGAGCATACTTCAGTACTTGGAAAAAAATCACAATCATCCTACTGTAGCAATGATTTATGAGGAGTTGGTAAAAAAAATTCCTACTATTTCAAAAACAACAGTATATAACTCTCTCAATCTCTTTATGGAAAAAGGAATTGTCGCTCCCCTTTATATCACCGGCTCAGAAGTTCGCTACGATCTCAGCACATCACAACATCATCACTTCCTCTGCGAACAATGCGGAAAAATTTATGATCTTACAATCGATTGCCCATATCTGAATAAGAATACGATTGAAGGTCACCAGATAAAGCAAAAACATGGTTATTTCCGCGGCATTTGCAAGTCATGTTTAGAAAAAGATAAATCCCAAAAATGAGCATCCTCATCGGTATCCTGAAAGAAATCTGGACTCTTCTCGGAGAAATGGCACCCTATCTTCTCTTTGGTTTCCTGATAGCAGGTGTGCTCAATACTGTCATTCCAAAAAATAAGATATACAAGCACTTTTCAGGAAGATCATTTTGGTCAAATGTGAAGGCATCACTCTTTGGAGTTCCGCTACCTCTCTGTTCATGCGGTGTCATTCCTGTTGCTGCCTATCTGAGAAAGGAAGGTGCGGGAAAAGGTGCAACAATATCCTTTCTCTCATCAACCCCTACAACCGGTGTGGATTCAATATTCGCAACCTACTCTCTGCTTGGTCCCATTTATGCAATTATCAGACCTGTCGCTGCTTTTTTTGCTGGAATTCTTGGCGGCACAATGACAAATATATTTGATAAAACTCAGGATGATACCACATTTCTCCAAAATGGATTTTTGTGCAATCTATGCAGTGAAACCGAGCCCCATTCTCATAAATTTCATGAAAAAGTCAAGGCAGTTCTCCGATATGGATTTTTTGATCTCATAGAAGATGTAGCAAAATGGATTCTTCTAGGCATAGTTATTGGGGCTATCATCTCATTTCTTGTGCCGGATACTTTTGTCGTACGTTATCTTGGAAATCCGCTGTTCGCTTATCCCATCATGCTACTCATTTCCATCCCGATGTATGTATGCGCCACCGGCTCCATACCCATTGCAGCATCACTTATCCTCAAAGGAATGACGCCAGGTGCCGGGCTTATCTTCCTGATTGCCGGTCCTGCAACCAATGCTGCAACCATAAGCTTTGTGGGTGGAAAACTCGGTAAAAAATCGCTGTTTGCGTAGCTTGTATCTATCATAGTAACAGGACTTCTATTTGGATTTCTTTTCGATCATATTTGGAACCTCTCGGGCAAAGAT
>JAGHCS010000268.1 GCA_021160355.1 Candidatus Cloacimonadota bacterium | reverse complement strand
CCAAAAAAGTATTTTAATCGTAGAAGATGAAGTTTTGCTTTCAGCTTGGTTGAAAATACAAATTAAATATGAGGGATATTTAGTTTGTGGTTGTATTACGACAGGAGAAGAAGCAATTGAATTTGTGAAAGAAACCAAACCTGATGTAATTTTGATGGATATAAATCTTGTTGGTGAAATTGACGGAATTGAAGCTGCTGAAGTAATAACTGAGAAATCAAATATTCCCATAATATTCATGACAGGTTATGAAGAACCTAAGATTTATGAACGAGCTCAAAAAATTAGACCAGTTGCTTATCTCACAAAACCAGTTGAAATTTGGCATCTAAAACCGATATTTGAATCTATCTTTAATTGAACATCTATGACAGAATTTCCTATAAAAAACGTGCCCACAATCAGCAAGAAGTAAAGCGAGAAGAGCGTGGCAGCTGCCAACCATTATACCAATTTTCTATTTCTACAAATTAAATGTTAATAGCAAAACTGAAGCTGTTAAAATTATTTACTTTTAAAATTATATCATTTGTCAAAATCTCAGTGTAAACTCCGTCTTTACATTCGCTTCGGAATTTACCGTGATCGTTCCCCCATGCAAACCCATTATCTGCCTGGACAAACTCAGCCCGATTCCCGAACCCTCTTTTTTGGTTGTATAAAAGGGAATAAAAATTTTATCCATCGAATCTTTCGGAATACCTGAACCATTATCCACGACTTGAATAATGACCCGCCCCCGCTCGTTCACGAATGCCTTCAACTCAATTATTGGCTTTTCCTGCAACTCCACTCCTTGAACAGCATTTCTTAGTAGATTTATCACGACCTGCTGCACAAGATCTTCGTCAGCAGCAAGCTCTAGACTTTTAGGATATATTGAGTAATCAAAAGAGATGTTCTTTTCTTTGAATTCCTCTTCGAGAAGCACTCCAACATGGTTGAACAGATTTTTGATGAGAAATATCTGAAAATTCGGCTTGGGAATCCGGGTAAGATTTCTATACGTTTCCACAAAATGGAGAAGACCGGTACTTCTTTTATGAATGGTTGTGAGCGCTTCCCGAATATCTTTGATAGTTTCGGAATCGACATCTTTGCCATCCTTATCTTTAGCATCTTCAGTTATCTCCTGTAGAATGGAATTAACTGTGGAAGAGATCGAAGCGATAGGCGTGATAGAATTCATGATTTCATGGGTAAGCACGCGGATAAGTTTTTGCCATGCTTCCATTTCCTGCTCTTCCAACTCATGCTGGATGTTCTGAATGGAGACTAATTTTATGATTCTCTCGTTCAGAGTAAATTCTGTAGCAAAAATTGCGAGTTGCAGCAGCTCATCGTTATCATACACTTTAACAAGGGAGCGTTCCCCTGATTTAAGTTTTAAAATAGTCTCTACCATTTCTTTATTAAAATCCTCGAGCAGCAATATATTACTGAGATTGTTAATTCTGAAAAGTTTCTTTGCTGTATTATTGATCATCTCTACTTTTCCGTTCTTTCGAAATGCGATCAGGGCAATTCCTACATGATGGAGTACATTTTGTAGATAATGATACTGCTCCTCTTTTTCTTCACGAACGGTTTTGAATTTATCAATGACCTTATTAAAAGCACTTTTGAATTCCTTATAGCTCGAGCTTTCTTTTTCAATCGTAAACGTTCGGCTGAAGTCCGAATACTGGATCGAATCAAGGAGATTAGTCAGGTCACGGTTTGTTCTATCTATATAATAGATCAGAGAATATATCTCCAGCAATACTAATGCACCTACAAATATAAGTGTGATATGAAAGCTGGTTTTGAAATAGACAAAAACCAGAAGAAACAGTGTAATGAGCAGCAGGATGATCCGCAGGATGACATTTATCTTAAAATTTTTATATATCATATTTTTCCATTCTTCTATAGAGCGAAGTCCTGGTGAGTCCGAGTTCCTTCGCTGCGATCGTTATATTCCCATGATGTTTGCGTATCACTCTTTGAATAACTGATTTTTCAACATCTTCGAGATTATAGGTTTCAAAATTTGCCTGTTCATCACCATGCCTTTTAACAGAGAGCAGGAAATCCTCTGGATACAATATCCCGGATTCACTCAGAATCACTGCTCTTTCTATTGCGTGTTGTAATTCTCGGATATTGCCGGGCCACGGATAGAGTTCCAATTTTTTTATAGCCCTTTCACTTATTGAATTGATATCTTTATTGTATTTTTTTGCATAATTTTTGAGGAAATGTTCTGCAAGTAATGGTATATCTTCAACTCTTTCACGAAGAGGTGGCAGGAAAATCTCGACTGTGTTCATCCTGTAAAGGAGATCCTGCCGGAATGTATTTTCATGAGTCATCGCATGGATTGGCATGTTGGTTGCGCATATCATTCTCACATCGATCGGAACGATCTTGTTTGATCCGACCCTCGTTATTTGCCTTTTTTCAAGCGTGGTAAGTAACTTCGCCTGCATCGGTAAAGAGAGGTTGCCAATTTCATCCAGAAAGAGAGTGCCGCCTGATGCGACCTCAAAACGACCGGTTCTATCGCTCTTGGCATCAGTAAAAGATCCTTTTACATGCCCAAAAAGTTCACTCTCGAAGAGATTTTCATTTATAGATCCGAGGTCCACGCTGATAAAAACCTCATCCTTTCTTTTGGAATTCCTGTGAAGAGCACGTGCAACAAGCTCCTTGCCAGTGCCATTCTCGCCAAGTATAAGCACACTTGCATCTGTTTCAGCGACTTTTTGTATAGTCGCAAACACTTTCTGCATCTCTTGCGAGATTCCGATGAAATCACTAAATGGTTGGTCAAGGGCTGCGCTGAGTTCTTTCTGTTTTATACGAAGATTGCTTGCTTCTGTTTGTGATTGCCTGAGTTTAAGTGCGGTATTAATAGTCGTAAGGAGTTTCTCGTTCTGCCAGGGCTTAAGTACGAAATCTGTAGCGCCAGCTTTGATCGCTTTTACTGCCTTTTCCACATCTCCATAAGCAGTAATAAATATCACAAGAATGCTTTGATCGATCTCTTTTATCCTCTGCATCCAATAATATCCTTCCTGTCCCCCGCTCATATCTGCAGTGAAATTCATATCAAGAAGAACAAGATCGTAGGATTCTTTTTTTAGCAGTTCTGGAATATTACCCGGATCCTGCTCAGTGTCGATTTTCTCAACATGTTTTTTCAATAATAATTTTAGTGCAAATAAAATATCTTCTTTGTCATCGACAACAAGGATCTTACCGAATTTTTGGCTCATATGCAAACTCCATTTTATTTTAACCTATGCAAATTACATACCGAACCGAAAAATTGCATATTTAAAACTATATAGATCAGCTCATTTATTAACGATTCTTTAGTATTTTCAATTATTCTTTGTGTCAATATATTTATGAAAAAGTGTACGCTATCGTACACCCATGTTTCATGAGCGGACAGTCTTATTATTCGTTGAAAAACATAACCGCCCATAAATAACGGATTTACTGAACATTTCATTTTTGGCACAAAAACTGCATTAAAAAAAATATCAAGAGAGGTGCATACATGGATAGAATAATTGAAAAAAAGAAATGGCCTTTGAAGAAAATTCTTTGGGTCACTGCCGGAGGATTGTTTATTCTGCTCATATTATACTATATAATTTTTGCAGATAAAAGCTCAAAACTCCGCGTACAGGAAGAGCGTTTGACAATCGCTTCTGTAGAGATGGGTTATTTTCAAGATTACATTACAAACACGGGTACAGTCGAGCCGATACGTACGGTGTATATTGATGCCCTTGAAGGCGGGCAGGTCGAGGAAATCCTGATCGAAGAAGGTGCGATGGTCAAAGAAGGAGATATCATTCTCCGCCTGAGTAACACAAACCTTCATCTCAGTATCATGAACAGAGAAGCCAGCCTTGCAGAGCAGATTAACAACCTGCGCAACACTCGCCTTCTTATGGAACAGAATAAACTCGATCTCAAGAGCCAGCTTATTGAGATCAACTATGCGATAATACAGGCAAAAAGAGAGTACGAGCAGATTCAAGAGTTGTATAAACAGAACTTCAGATCTAAAGATGAATATCAAAATGCAAAAGAGTATTATGAATATCTCCTCACGAAGAAAGACCTTCTTATCGAATCACAGAAACAAGATTCCCTTTTCCGGGATGTGCAGATAAGTCAGCTTGAGGAATCGGTTCTGAGGATGGAAGATAATCTCAATCTCGTACGCAAAAAGCTTGAGAGTCTTGATGTCCGCGCCCCTGTAAATGGTCAGCTCACTTCTTTAAATGCTGAGATCGGTGAATCCAAAGGAGCTGGTCAACGGCTTGGTCAAATAAATGTACTTGATTCATATAAAATAAATGCGCAAATTGATGAGCACTATATTTCCAGAGTTCAGAGAGGACTTATCGGGGAATTTGAATATTCCAACAAAACTTATAAATTAGAATTAACAAAGATTTACCCCGAAGTACGCAATGGACAATTCTCGATCGATATGGAATTCATTGATGATCTGCCCCAAAATATGCGTATTGGGCAAACATTCAGGATCAAACTCGAGCTTGGTGCCCCCAAAGAATCGCTGCTCATTCCGCGTGGTGGATTCTACCAGAGCACGGGCGGACAGTGGATCTTCGTAGTGGATGAGTCGGGCAACAATGCGTATAAGAGAGATATAAGATTAAATAGATATAATCCTAAATATTATGAAGTTATCGAAGGTGTCGAAGAAGGAGAACGAGTGATTGTTTCCAGCTATGAGACCTTTGGTGATGTCGATGTGTTAATTTTAAAGAAAAAAGATAATCAATAAGGAGTCAACTATAAATAACATTTATTAGTTTGGCATTGTTTTTAACCTTGAAGAAGGTTTTGTTCTTTAACATCGCATAGAGTGTTTTGATCAGCTTATTAGCGACAGCAATGACAGCTTGTTTATACTTTTTACCTTCACAGATTTTCTTATGGAAGTACTCGGCGAAGTAGTCACAGCAACGGATAACACCGACAGCCATCTGCCAGAT
>JAGHCS010000002.1 GCA_021160355.1 Candidatus Cloacimonadota bacterium | reverse complement strand
CCAAAAAAGTATTTTAATCGTAGAAGATGAAGTTTTGCTTTCAGCTTGGTTGAAAATACAAATTAAATATGAGGGATATTTAGTTTGTGGTTGTATTACGACAGGAGAAGAAGCAATTGAATTTGTGCAAAGTACAACCCCTGATTTGATTTTAATGGATATAAATCTTGTCGGTGAAATTGACGGCATAGAAGCTGCCGAAGTAATAACTGAGAAATCAAATATTCCAATTATCTTTATGACAGGTTATGTAGAACCTGAGATTTATGAACGTGCTCAAAAAACTAAGCCAGTTGCTTATCTCACAAAACCAGTAGAAATCTGGGATTTGAAACCAATATTTGAATCTATCTTTAAGTGAACATTTATGAATAAAATTCCTATAACAAGCGTATCGTCGGTTTGGTCTCGTGGTGCTTTTGTCCTGAACCTTCCGGTTCAGGATTTAGGTTGTTTGTTTACGGCTGGAATCATTCTGATTCCGCCGCACACGCCAAACATTAGGTGAAATGCTCACTTCATGGCAAAGCATATAAGAAATACAATAATTCACAAAAGCGGGTGAAAAATATGTCAATAAAAGAAAACAAGGTTATTGTCCAACGCATATTTGAAGAGGTAATTAATGGGAGAAGTTTAGATGTGGTAGAGGAGCTCTTTGCTCCCGATTATATCTTTCATGGGCCGGGCGGCCAGGAATTACACGGCCCGTAGGGGTTCAAGCAGATCGTTTCCCAGCCCCATGCTGCCTTTCCAGACTTTCATATCACGGTTGAAGATATGATCGCCGAAGGGGATAAAGTGGTGTGCCGTTTTTCAACTAGTGGTACGCAAAAAGGCGTGCTGGGGGGCATTCCTCCTACAAATAAGCTGGTTAGAAATAGAGGAATGTTGATTTATCGTATTGCCGAGGGCAAGGTGGTAGAGCACTGGGAAATACTGGATATGCTGGGTGTGATGCAACAGCTTGGTTTGGTGCCGCAGCCGGGAAATACGAGTAAGTGATGGGTTCGGTCAACTATCACAATAAGATTGATATATGCCCCTTCTTTTGCACTATCGCCTAACAAACGAGTATGAGATTCGGAACTCGGCTCGCCCTTCACACAAATCCCTCCCTATCGGTCAAAACTTCGCATAGCCCAATACGTTAAATATTTTTCCTTTTCCTTTTTCCTCTGCTCCTTTACACGAACCTAATCTCTTCTTATATAAGTCTGTTTATGTGTCTAAACGCTGTAACGCAAATGTATAGGCACCGATAGCAGTTGCCCTGCTCGTTCCAAGCAGGGAAATTCCCACACCGATCTTTTTCTCCGGATTGTATAGAACCTTCTTATTGCTGAAAGGCACATCGATCTGAATGATGTTATCCTGAAGGAAATCTTCTAATCCCTTTTCATCTGTCAGGTCGAACACCGCCATCTCAAGCCGCTCGATCATTTCAATTTCAAACGACTTAAATGCAGTATTCATTTCCTTGATGAGTGCAGGCATAAACAGCTTCCACGCGCCTGAGAGTCCACCACCGATCACGACCAAGCCATCTATGAGAGTTGCTGCCTGAGCAAAGGCATTTCCTGCAGCTCGACCAAGTTCTTCATACGCTTTGTGAGCTGCATGTTTGTTCCCCTCTTTAATACCCATTCCAATTTCATGAATTTCTTTTGCTGAAGGCGTTGCATTCGGAGAAATACCTGCTTCCCGTGCATAGACTCTTCGAACACCCTTACTACTCACACTTTCTTCAACTGAATAATCTGAGTAGAGATGATTCCACATGCGGTTGATCTCTGCCTGGGCGGAATTATCTCCTGAGAAGAGTTTGCCGTCAATGACTATTCCACCGCCAAAACCGGACCCGAATGTTCCCCCGATGAGGTTATGATATCTTTTTGTGCTTCCCCTTTTTTCAAGCAGGAAATTCACATGGGGTAAAAATCCTGCAATTGCTTCTCCATACGTGAAAAGATCTGCGTCATTATTGATAAAAACCGGAATGCCGAATTTTTCCTCGAGCATTGCGCCAAGCGCCACCCCACCTCGATAGGCAGGCAGATTGATCAGGTCACCGATAATGCCGTTTTTATAGTCTGTGGGTCCGGGAAATCCGAAACTTATCGCAACCGGTTGTTCTTTGAGCTGTGAGCGAATATCTGAAAATCCGGATATAATATTCTTTAAACTTTGTTCGAGGTCATGTCCGGAGGTATTAAAGTTAACCGGATTTACAATTTCCTTTCCCCCTTGTACGGAAGAAAAACGCAGGTTCGTACCCCCTGCATCGAGGGTCATGACAATTCTCTTATCCGTTTGATACCTGTCCATAATAGTTACAAAAGCTCCGATACTTTCTCAGCAATCATCTTCAGAAATACCTCATCTTCATCAGTAAAAGGAGCCACTTTATGAGAGTCTATATCGATCTCGCCAATGAAATTTCCCTTTTTGAAGATGGGCACCACAATTTCTGATTTCACATCTAAACTACAGGAAAGGTAATTATCTTCCTGTGCTACATCCTGGACAACATGTGAAGCCTGATCAACGGCAACCTGTCCGCACACACCTTGTCCAAAAGGGATGCGTGTATGCTCTGTCGGGGCACCCTCGAAAGGTCCGAGAATGAGCTCTTCAAGGTTCTCTTTATCAACAAAATAGAATCCGACCCAATTATAGTATTCGATCTCTTCTTTGAGCAATTTTGTGATATTCTGCAGCTTATTGAGTTTGCTTGCTTTTTCTCGAACGAGATCATCTATCCAAACTTCAAGTTCGTTAAAGAGAATACTTTTATCCTTCATTATCTTTCAATTCCAGCCATGTTTTGATTGCTCTGCGGAGGTGCGGTATAGCGATTGTTCCTCCGACCACAAGACCGACAGACAATGCTTCATCCAGCTCCTCGTCGGTAACTCCCTGCTTTTTGCACTCTATCAGATGATAAGATATGCAGTCATCACAGCGAAGCACAAAGGATGAGACAAGCCCGAGAAGCTCTTTTGTTTTCTTGGAAAGTGCACCGTCCTGATATGTGTTGAAATCCAGATTAAAATAGCGTTTGACTATCTTTCCGCTAAAATCGAGCACCTTCTTGTTGGACTCATCTCGCTCTTTTTCAAAATCTTCGATGTCACTCATAAGCAAATCCTAAAATGTATCTCTTATTGCGCCCAATTCAGCTTTTGCTTCGGGCACCATTTTATGAAATTTTGCTATTTTTTCACATCCATAATCATCACAATAAGCACAGTTGAGTAATTCTTTATCCATGACGCATTTTCGGATATCACATTCGGCGCAATGCCCGATATGTCTTCCTTCTTCTACAAGACAGCCGACGCAGTAAATGTCATCCGCGCTAATGGGTGCTCCATACATTTTTGACCACTGTTCCGCAGTCTTTATTCTCAGTTCTTCATCATCATTCAGGGTCGCGATGTATGCCGGGCATGCCGAGCAGACTATTCCGCATGCAGCTATTATCTTTTCCATGATTACTCCTTGCGAATTTTTGGAATTTTCTAAATTCCTTTATTTCCCGTCCAGAATTTTGCATTCTGTTAGGAAGGGGGAGTTAAAATCTGTGAACTCTCCTGCTCTTTTGCCTGGAACAGGAAACAGGCGTGCAGAAAGAGGTTTGTCCAGCTTTGAACTTAAGCTTGCAACATCAAAAAGGATATTTTCCAGTTCCTGTGCGGTTATATCACCCGGAAGCGGAATACAGTCTAAGCCGGTTCCGCAGACCGCAGAATATGCCAGTAATTTTTGGACATCCAGCAGTCCCTCTCCGCAACGTGCTGTGAGTCCGATGTCTTCCAGAACAGGAAGCATGAGCCCGTTATATCCCCATTTCCTGATTGGCAGTGATTTCAGAACACTTGTAATCATCGCAGCAATTGCAAGCGTGCCCGGTTCGCCAAATTTATTTAATCCAAGCTTCTCAAATCCGAATGCAATGCTCTCATTTTCTTCCAGCGAAGGGGCGATCGAAACATCGATGCCTTTAAAGGATACACCCGTATCGTCCTGAACCATCACGCCGATATCTTCGAGTGGGCGCAGTTCCTGTATGAAAATCTTTTTCAGATTTTCGCGAGCAGCACTAAAAGAATCCTGATCTGCAAATGCCCTGTTAATGAGATCGCTGCATTCCAGCCCGAGAGTGAAGCAATTTTTCCCCACATGATAGCTTGCGGGATAAAATGGAATGTCCGGCGGACAGTTCGCGATCGCAGCAAAGCGGAAATTTCCATATCCCTTTTCCGTTGTTTCAGAAATGTTTTTAATCGTTTGAGCTGCTTTCTTTAATGCTCCTGCGTTGAACCCTGTAATATCATCGACTATCGTTATCGTCGTAGAAATTCTTTCCGTCTGCCGTATAATTTCAGGGATCATATCCATGTGTTCGGACTCTTTTACTGTGCCGATACTGGTAAATTCAACTCCTTCCTGTTTGCAGATGTTTTCAAAATCCTGTAGTGCCCGGATAAGCTCGTCTTTGTTCAGATGCCCAAGGAATTCGGGCCATGAATTTGTCGTTATCCGGGGTTCCTGCACTTCAAAGCCTTGATCTTCATATATCTTTCTTGAATTATTATTGAACGCTGCTGCATCTTTGATCGCATGTTCGTCCAGGGGATAACTAAGTGATATGCCGTGGGTTATAGTTCGTATTTTCATTCATCTTCCTCGATTAGCTGCTGAAGACACCGAAGGGCATCTTCAGTAGTTATCTGCATTCTGATATATTCCAAAATTGTGTTCCGTGTGCACTCTTTTTTGTCGCGAAGCTGGTTCGCAGTTTGGATAATTCTGCCGAACACAGGATCTGGTGCAAATCCCAATGCAATGAGATCTTTGCCCTCGATAATGTTTTCCGGTTTATCGCGATGTACGTTGAGTGCCTGCGACCTCTCCATGAGCCACGCTCCGGATTTAAAATTTTCATCCTGCTTGTCAAAGCGTGTGCCTTTACCCATATAATCCGCTTCTGCAACTAGGGTAAGTTCATATATCGTAGCGGGGTAGAGCCGCCGCGCAAGCCGCCTGATGGCTCCATTTGTGATCTTCTCGCCTTTTCGGAACTCAGCTTTATAAAAAGAAAACGGAGCAAGATGATTTTTCACAAGAGGGATCACCTTTTCTTTGGTCTCATTATCAGCACCGATTTGATTGAGAAAAGCCCGTGTCGGTACTTCGCCGGCGGACTCGTGTTCGGGCGTGGAAATTCGATCTTCACTTTGTATGGTTGTTTGCGGTTTGCCCAGGTCGTGACAAAGGATACTGAGCATGATCACAAACGCTTCACGAACCCGAAGGTGCTCTCTGTGTATGATCTGTGCGCCTGCATTGATGCATTGTAATGTATGCACCCACACATTCCCTTCCGGATGCCAGACTGGGTCCTGTTCGGTTTCACTCAACTTAAAAAGCTCGGGATAATACCTTTCTATAATGCCGAGGTCGAGCATTGTTTTTAGTCCAAGTGAGGGCTTCATCGCTTTTAGCAGCAGTTTTTTCCATTCCTCCTGTATCCGCTCTTTTGGCAGTTCTGCAAGGGAAGGCACTGCTTTTTGCATAAGCAGAAAACTTTTCATATCTACTGCGAGATCAAAACGTGCAATAAACTGAATTCCCCTCATCACCCGCAGAGGATCTTCTGCAAATGTATGTTTGTCAACCACTTTTAACACGCGTTTTTCAAGATCTGCAAGCCCATGGAATGGATCGATGAGTACTTCTGTAATTGGGTCATACATCATGGCATTTATAGTGAAGTCCCTTCTTCGGGCTGCTTCCTTGATGTCCATGTATGGATCCGTGCCCACTGCAAATCCTCTGTGCCCCTCTCCAACCTTGGAATCCTTTCTTGGAAGGGAAAAATCTATCTCCAGCTTTCCGTCATAGTATTTCAGAACACCAAAAGATTTACCCACATCCATGACCTTGCCGTACTTCTCTACTATTTCCTGTATCTGATCCGGCTGCATTCCGTATACTTCGATGTCGAGATCTTTTGTGTGTTTTTTGCCAAGCATCATATCGCGCACACTACCACCGACCAAGAACGCCTTGCCCCCACTTTCATCTATATCTCTGACTACGTCCATAACGGTCTGCGGAATCGTAGAAAGTGCTGGTGTGAAAAAGCGCGGTATCTTGCTAATGTAGGAATTCGGTATCTTCATTTTTGCAAAATTTATTTCTCTTTTTTCATCTGTAATGCCAGTTTGTACACATGGTTTTTTGAAAGCCTGAATTCGTGACTCAGTTCCCTTGCTGTTCTGCTAACCGACTTATCCTGATGAAATTTCTCTGTGATGAGTTCTCGCAGTTCTTCATCAGAAAGGACTTGCTCCTTCGCACCTTCCAGCACGAGTACAAATTCGCCCTTCAGCGTGATCTCATCAAAATTTTCCACAAAATGCGAGAGCATTCCGCGGTAATAGGTTTCAAATTTCTTTGAAATTTCTCGGGCAATGCATATTTGCCTGTCATCAAAATTTTTCAATAATTCTTTGAGCATCTCTTCAAGGCGGTGTGGTGCTTCAAAAAAAATCAGTGTGTCCTGAATGTTTTCAAGGTTTTGCAAGAGCTCTTTGCGCTCGGACTGCTTATCCGGCAGAAATCCGATGAAATAAAATTTCTTCGTTGGCAGACCGGAAGATACAAGTGCCGGAATCAGTGCGGTGGCCCCGGGGAGAGTTACAACCTCTATTTCGCGCGCGATCGCTTCTTGTATGAGAATGCCTGACGGATCGGAAATACCTGGTGTGCCGGAATCTGAAATGATCGCAATATCTTCACCGGCTTGCAACTTCGCCATGAATTCTTCGAGACGTGCCTTTTCATTGAATTTGTGATAACTTTTCATCGGTGTTTTGATATGATAATGCTCAAGCAACGTTCTCGAAGTGCGTGTATCTT
>JAGHCS010000164.1 GCA_021160355.1 Candidatus Cloacimonadota bacterium | reverse complement strand
GATAAAATCCATGGTTTCATTAATATTTTCTCCTCTCAAGCGGACATTAAGTACTCCAAGCGGTTTTCGGGATTGAATAATGTAGAGAGGAATGATCTCATTTCGAGCAGAAGCAAAGCTGAAGTCTTTCACAACTCCAATGACTTGACCGTAATGGTTTTTCTTACCTATAGGGTTTTTCCATCCAAAAAGCTCAACCATTGCTTCGTTCACGATGAAGTTGATTGAAGAATCATCAGGATGTCTTTCTCTAGTGAAATTCTGACCTGCAACTATCGGAATATCCATCGTTTCAAGGTAATTCATATCAGCATACAGTTGGCGCGTGGCATGCATCTCCATCTCGCCGCTTTCAGTTTCCCAATTGAATGCATAACCGATGAATCCTCTTCCAATCGGAGAGTCTGAAAATCCAGCTGAAACGATACCATGATGATTGATGATCATTTCTCGAAAATTCTTAAAGTTCTTTTTCACCTCTTCATTTGCGGCTGAGATCACGACAACATTTTCCTTATTAAATCCAAGATCAAAATTCTGCATGAATTTGATCTGCTGTCTCATGAGAAGGGTTACGATCACCGCGGAAATCGAAATGATGAATTGGAAAGAGACCAGTACATTTCGAAGGATACCACCAGTCCTTCCCTTTTTCACCCTTCCCTTAAGAGAAGTTATTGGCGCAAGATGCGAAAGATAGAATGAGGGATATAAACCCGCGATGAGACCAACCAATACAGCGATGCCTATCGCTCCAAAGATCAGCATGGGATTGTGGAGAAAATCTAAAGATAGATTTTTGTTAATTAGATGATTGAAGGGAGTTAATTTCAAGATTATTTCTGCAAACATAAGACCCAGAAACAGCGCAATGAACGAAAGGATCAATGATTCGCTGAGAAATTGAGTTATGAGTTGTTTCTTATATGCTCCCAGCACTTTCTTCATCCCGATTTCCTTTGCCCTGCTGCCTGCGCGCGAGGTAGCCATATTTACATAGTTGATACAAGCTAAGATCAAGATGAATAAACCAAGAGAAGCAAAACCATAGAGAAATTTTCGGTTGTGTTCGGAGAAGGACTGATTAATAGTTGAATTGAGATAAATATCATCAATCGTCTCTACAACTGCAGCATAATTGATATTATCGAACTCAGCCATTTCTCTATTATAAAAATTCTGAAATTTACTGTAAAACTGCTCTTTTGTGAAATCTTTTGAAAATAAGAGATATAGTCGAAAACTCATTCCACCACCCAGAACTCGAGGTGAATAGATCTCATCCAGATTATAATTATTTAACAATGTATTTAATGATATGAGTGCGTCAAAGGTCAGGTGAGAATTATCCGGAATATTTTTTATAACTCCAGTTACTGTATAGAAGCCCTCGTTATCTATTACAATTTCTTTTCCTATAGGATTTTCGTCACTGAAATATTTTTTTGATAGTTTTTCAGTAAGCACGATCGAATTAGGTTCTGTTAATGCATTTTCCGGGATTCCATATATGAATTTGTGAGTAAAAATATCAAATACGCTATTATCGGTGAACATGAAGCCTTTTTCATATAGATTTTTTTCATTACAATTAACGAGAATGTTGCCAGCAGGTAGGAATCTTGCATATGCTTCAATTTCTGGCATTTCATTTTGTAACAGAGGACCAACAGCAACATTGGAGGTTGATTGGGTACTGTTCACATCACCAATCGTCATATTAACACCATATCGATAAATACGATCTCTTTTTTCATGGTGTTTATCATAAGAAAGTTCGTTTTGGATAAAGAGAAGTACGAGTATACTGCAACATATTCCAATTGCAAGACCGATAATATTCAAAATAGAATGAAATTTGTCCTTTAAGATGAGTCTAATCGCTTGCTTAATATTTTGTCTGATCATGTTTCTCCCTATTCATATTTTATAACCTGCGCAGGATTCGTATGTGCTGCTCGTATCGTCTGGAAACTCACGGTGAGTAATGAGATAAGCAATGTTATCACCGCAGTAATGATGAAGGAAAATACACCGATATTGATCCTGTAGGCGAAGTTCTGTAACCAGTTATTCATCAAATACCAGGCAAAGGGCCAGGCAATAAGATTTGCGATCAGTACCCAACGGGTAAATTGATTGAAAAGACGGAAAGTAATGTTGCCGACACTTGCGCCAAGTACTTTTCGTATTCCTATCTCTCTTATTTTCTGCTGAGCAGTAAACGTGGCAAGTCCATAAAGACCAAGGCAAGCAATGATAATCGCCAGGAAAGAGAATATCCTGAACAGCATTCCTGATCTGATCTCCGTGAGATGAAGATTCTCAAAATGTTCATCCAGGAAGAAGTACTGGAATGGTTGATTTACTGCAAGCTCACCCCACAGGTTCTTGATCTGATCAAGGGTTTGCATGATGGTGCCTGTTTCTACCCTCACAACCATGAAATGGCTGTATTGAGAGAATGGGGGCTGCATAAGTACGTTTGGTATGTCCTGTTTCAGGGAACTGAAGTGGTAGTCTCCCACAACACCTATGACCGTTCGATACTCACTTTCGCCTGCATAGAAAAGCCGTGCTCCAATTGGTTTTTCCAGCCCTAAATTCTTCACCGCAGTCTCATTGATGACACAAGCTGCCGAATCTCCGAGAAAATCTCGTGAGTAAAACCTGCCCTCGATCAAATCAATTCCCATTGCTTCAAGATATTCATAATCGCCGGCTATTTGTTGAAAATGAACCATATCCTCTGGTCCAGCTCCTTCCTTTTGAAGAGTACTCCCACTTGAACCAGATCCTGGAATATGGCTTGTGATCGAAGCTGCAACAACTCCCGGGAATTTTCCTACCTCCTCCTTGAACGTTCCAAGTTTATCCCATAGACTATACGCGCGTTTTATGACAAAAACTTGTTCCTTGTTGAAACCCAAATTTTTGTTCTGCATATATGTTATTTGATGAGAAATTACGAGGGTACAAATGATTATTATGATCGATATTGCAAACTGGAAGAGCACGAGCCCATTTCGAAGCCATGATTTTTTTCCTCTTTTGAAGATACTTCCCTTAAGCACGGTCACTACCTTAAAAGATGATATGACCATTGCCGAATAGGTGCCTGCAAGCAATCCAACAACTAAGATAGTAATGATCGCGAGGGGAATGAGTTCCAATCGATGGAAATATTGAGCGAGAGGAATGTTCGATAAATTTGAAAAGAATGGAAGGACAATTTGAATGATAATGAGAGCGAGTATCATCGACAGGAAACTATAAACAATTGATTCAAACAGCAATTGCCTGAATATTTGCCATCGATATGAACCTACCACCTTGCGAAGTCCTATTTCTTTGGCACGAGTCGCTGCTCGTGCAGTTGTCAGGTTCATAAAATTGATGCAGGCGATCAGCAGAATAAATATTGCTATGATCGTGAATACGACTACATACGTCAT
>JAGHCS010000066.1 GCA_021160355.1 Candidatus Cloacimonadota bacterium | reverse complement strand
CACCACCTTCTCGATCCTTGCCATCTTCATCGCATGTTTAGGACTGTTGGGGCTTACATTCTATACAACAGAACAGCGAAAAAGGGAGATCGGCATCCGAAAAGTACTCGGCGCTTCAGTTACAGATATTATACAAAAAATATCAACCGAATTTTTTACTCTTATTATTATTTCAAATGTGATCGCCTGGCCTCTGAGTTATGTCATAATTAATAAATGGCTTTCAAGCTTTCCATACAAAGTCAGCTGTAACCTTGCAACTTTTATTTTTGCAGGAGCATTAGCGCTTGGAATTGCATTAATCACCATGGGGTATACAGTCATAAAAAGTGCAATCACAAATCCGATAAATACGATCCATTATGAATAGAGGACCGCATGTTTAAAAATTTTCTCAAAACTTCGATCAGAAATATTTCACGCCAGAAATCATTTACATTCATCAATATTCTTGGTCTCGCAGTTGGACTCGCGTGCAGCTTCATGATCTATCTTTACATAACGAACGAGCTTGCTTACGACAAATTCTATCCTGAATCAGAGAACATCTATCGATTATGTATCACAAATAACATTGGCGGAAAAATTGACACCTACTGCAATGCACCTCGTCCTACCAGCCCAACCATGAAAGAAGTGTATCCGGAGGTGGTTGAACAAACACGTGCTGTTGGCGTGAACGGACTCTATACTCATTCTGCGCCGATTTCGTATGAACGGCAGACAATTACAACAAATGATATCTTTGCAGTAGATTCAACATTCTTTGGAGTTTTTGAGAATGAATTCATCTATGGCAATGCTGAAAATGCATTGAACCGATCAAACACAATTGTCCTCACAGAAAATTTTGCTCAAAAGTTGTTTGGTGATGAAAATCCTCTCGATAAAACCATCACCCTGAATAATCGAGATGACATGGTCGTTACCGGAGTGATCAAAGACCATCCTGCAGGAACGCATTTTATGTATGAAGTGCTTGTTCCCTGGTCTTATGCCTACAGGCAAGGTGAGGAAAGTGTATGGTATGGATGGCATGTCTATCATTATTTGAAGCTCGAACCGCGCGTTGATCGTAAGGAGCTCGAAGCAAAGTTTTCAGAATTTTTCACCAATCACATGAAGAATTATTATGATGGTCTGAATGGGACAGCTGAGATGTTCCTTCAACCCCTTGAATCGATTCATTTACATTCTAACGTGACATGGGAAATGTACGCAAACAATGACATTGCTAACATCTATATTTTTGCGTCGATCGCTCTATTCCTGATCGTGATCGCATCTATCAATTATATGAACCTTTCCACTGCACGGGCAAACCGAAGAAGCAAAGAGATCGCTATTAGAAAGATCGTCGGTTCCCGCAAGCGACTTCTGATAATGCAGTTCATCGTTGAGTCAATACTCATAGCATTCATTGCTTTTATCATTTCGATTGTCTTGATCGAAGTATTTTCTCCCCTGATGCGTTCGATGCTTCCTCATGTTTTAAACTTCTCTTCAATTTTCTCAGTAAGTAATATCATCATGCTGCTCATTGCTTCTTTATGTGTTGGAGCATTATCCGGAATCTACCCCGCAATGGTTATTGCTGGCTTTTCGCCCATGCGGGTAATGAAGAGCAATACATTTGTGAGCAAACAGGGATTCAGTCCGAGGAAAGTGCTGATCTTCTTCCAGTTTGCGATTTCCATTATTCTCATTATATGTACGCTTGTTGTGGTTCGACAACTTTCATATGCCCGGAATTTTGATCTTGGTTTTGATAAGGAAAATGTCATGTTCGTGACAATTCGTGATCCCAAAATCGACCAGAATGCGAGAACAATTCGTGACAGATTGAAGGACTTATCTTTTGTTGAAAGTACATCCATTTCTTATAATCAACCCGGGACAACATTTAATCGATTCCCTGCTCGTCTGGAAAGTAATGAAGGTGAAATCATACAACGAAGCACACAGTTCATGCAAGTAGATTATGATTTTCTTAAAACGATGAAGATTGATATTCTTAAAGGAAGAGATTATGATCGTGAGAGAGATCAGTTCTGGTGGGATAACATAATTGTTAACCAGGCACTGGTGGAAGCAATGGATTGGGAAGAACCATTAGGCAAAAGATATCTTGCTTTCACCGATTCGCTCAACAATCCTTCTTTTAGCACCGTTACCGGTGTGATGGATGATTTTATTTCTTCATCGATCCGGAGCCAGGTCTTTCCTGTACTTGCCTTCCTTATACCAGACAACGCTCCTGAATATTATGGTGGAATAAAGCGTTTGTTTATACGACATAAACAGAATAAAGCTCCAGAAGTTCTTGAAACTCTTCGTAATATGTGGGTCGAGTATGGCTCAGAGTCTCCGCCTGAATATCACTATCTCGACGAAAACCTGAATCAGCAGTATCAGGAGGAGCTGAATCTGCTCAAGCTGTTTGGATACTTCACAATTCTTGCGATTTTCATTGCCTGCCTTGGACTGCTGGGATTGTCATCCTATTCTGCAGAGCAGAAGATACGCGAGATCGGTATTCGCAAAGTGCTTGGTTCCACAGTTAACCAGGTTGTAGTAATGCTTACAAAACAATTTCTTATACTTGTTGCAGGAGCAAATATTATCGCTTGGCCGGTTGCGTTCTTTATCATGAAAAAATGGCTTGAGAATTTTGCATATAGAACCAGCTTATCAGTGTTTCTTTTTATCTTTTCGGCTCTGATCGCATTATTGATAGCTCTTCTGACAGTCATTTTCTACTCATATAGAGCTGCAAATATTGATCCGGCAAAAGCACTTAAATACGAATAGGAGGTCTATAATGAAAAAACATTTCATTATTCTTGCTTTAACATTGCTCGCATCCCTTTGCTACGGGCAGGATGCATATCACAATCCCGAAAGTGTGGTGTATGATCCCGCTGCAGACTGTTACTATGTGTCCAATTATGGCACATACACAGTTGTTGTGTCAGACACCAGCGGAATTCTGGATACCCTTGCCACAAATATGACCGAATGCCTGGGCATGCACCTCATGGATAACATGCTCTATGTTTCCTGCAACAGGTATGTAAAAGGAATAAACCTGGATACGGGCACATTAACCTTTACGCAATTTCTCCCTGCCACGAACTGGCTGGATGGTATGACATCGGATTCGGAGGGAAATCTTTATGTGGTGGATACGAGCGGAAAGATTTTTAAACTGAATCCAACGACGAGAGACTATCATGTTTTTGTTTCAGGTCTGCCCAATAATACCCAGGACGTTTTCTTTGATGAACCGAACAATCGACTTCTCGTAGTTGCATGGCAGTGGCATTCATCAATATACGCGATCAACGTTGCTGATTCATCGGACATCACGACCTTCCCTACTTCCACAGGTTATTTTGACGGTATTGCTACCGATCCTCTTGGTAATGTGTATGTCTCATCACATTATGGCGCAGATTTTGTGTATAAATATGATACGACACTTACCAATCCGCCCGAACAAATCCCCGGCAATTTCAATGAACCTGCAGGACTGATCTATAATGCAATTGATGATATCCTTGCAGTGCCGAACTTTGGCGGTAACACTGTCGACTTTATTGATCTTTCCACATCAATAGATCACCCTGAAAAACCAAGGGAGAACATAGATTTTCAGGGTTCTTTCCCAAATCCGGTTCATTCCAGCTGTAATATTCAATTTTCACTTAAACATAATGCAAACATTCACCTTACTCTCCATAATATAAAAGGTGAATTAGTAAACTCCCCAATCAAAAGAGCATTTGAATCAGGCAGCCATTCGATCAACTGGGATACCCGAGCTCTTAAATCCGGCATATATTTCTGCACTATCAGTTCTGAAGACTTCTCGGAAACAAAAAAAGTAACATTAATCAGGTAATACCTATGAATGAAAACGAGAAAAAAGAAGAATTACGGACGATCGAACAAACCATCCACAACATGATCGGGTGGGCGATCAATAAGGATTTCGACCTCTCCTTCTCAACACTTGCCCATGATGAGGATTTCATCGAAATTCATCCAACACAAACTGTGGTTAAAGGATTTGAAGCATTCAAAAAGAACAGTGATTTCTTCAAGGATCCACGATTCAAGGCAGTTGGGCATGAGATCAGAGATCTACGAATAGGGCTGTCCCAATCCGGCACTGTAGCTTGGTTTTACTGCATCCTTGATGATCTGAATGAATGGGATGGCAAACCACTCAACTGGGAAAATACACGCTGGACTGGTGTGCTCGAGAAACAAGATGGAAGATGGGTATTTGTTCAGCAGCATTTTTCATTTCCTGCAAAAAAATAATTTTAGAAGGGTACTTGTAATAATGAGATCAATTTTATTATTATTGCCTCTTTTACTACTGATCGGTTG
>JAGHCS010000165.1 GCA_021160355.1 Candidatus Cloacimonadota bacterium | reverse complement strand
GTCTCGCAGTGGAAGCTGCAATGGCACATTTTGCAGAGTATTTTCACGAAGATGAAGAGATGTGGGCACTTGCCGGACTCCTTCATGACATCGATTATGAAAGCACGGTGGATAATTTTGCCCGACACGGAAAGGATTCTGTCGAGTTGCTCAAAGATAAAGGGCTCGATGAGAAAATACTCCATGCGATCGAAGCTCATCCCGGGCATGTCGAGAGGATATCAAATATGGATAAGGTGCTCTATGCAGTCGATTCGCTGACCGGACTTATAATTGCGGCAACACTAATGCATCCTGAAAAAAAGATATCTTCATTAGATACTAATTTTGTGATGAGACGTTTTAAAGAAAAGCGTTTTGCAGCAGGAGCTAACAGGGAGCAGATAACGTCATGTGAAGAATTCGGAATATCTCTCGAAGATTTTATCGAACATACTTTGCAGGCAATGGCAGGAATCGAGAAAGAGTTGGGATTTTGAGTAATAACAGAACGCAGATTAACACTGATTGAGCTGATTTTCGCTGAAAAAGAATAATAGAAAATTATATAGAGACTTGTGACAAGTTGAAGAGCTTGTGATAAGCAAGACGCGACTATTCTCACTTCTTAATAGCACGCAAACACAAGCAGATCGGGCTGATTATCGCAGATTAGAGTTAATAACTACACAAAAAAAAAGCGTGTCATTCCCGAGTCCCATCGGGAATCCAGTTTACTAATTCGAGTCCTAAGGAATGCAATGACGAGGAGAGGAAGCAAATATAAGGAATCTTCGTACCTAAGGATTCCTAATTAAAAAAAATGTCATTCTTGAGCGAAGCGAAGAATCTCTTAGAATAGTGATTTTCAGCTTATGTTATTCCTTTCCAACTTCACCAATCAGGGGAGTGGTAACGAGGAATAGAAATAATTAATAAATAAATCAGTGTTAATCTGCTTGATCTGTGCCAATCCGCGTACTATTTTTTTATGGTCCATACTCCAGCGGATAGGGCTTTTTCAGGTTTTTACATAGCCAGAGATTGTACGTCATCTCATACTTCCCATTACGATATATCATTATGCCTTTGAGAGGAATTATTTCTTCAAAAAATTCTGAATATCTTTCTTCAGGGCTTGTTGTGTATCTTGGATGCATGACAAATATTCCATCTTTACCAACAAGTGAATCCATTGGTGACCAATAAGCAAAATGATGTGCACTTCCCTTGTCAAAAACAGCAACCGGATACTTCTTCTGTGTAGCATAACCAAGTTCACCGCCCGTGATATATTTATGAGTAAAAAGAAAAGTATCCTCGTCCAATAGACTCCGATCTTCCAGTTCATCAATAACTTTATCCCATCCATATCCCTCGAGCGTAAGATCGAGTTTCACGCTTAGATTCAGAAAACCTATGATGGAATGTATCACGACCACAATAAGAAGCACGGCAGTCACAATACCGGTACTCCAGAACGTCCATTTGATTGCCGGTTTTTTCCAATGTAGCATCCATCCACAGGTGAGAATAATGGCAGCAAGATACCCGGGCATGGGCCAATGGGGAAGAATCTGTTGCGTTGCACCGATAAGTGTAAAAATACCAATTGGAAGTATCGCGAAAGGTAGCAACCATCGCGTGTTTTTGTCATTTTTATCAATCGTTTTGATTATTCCCATTATCAGTATGATCATTATCCAGGGAAGCAAATAAGCTGCCTGTACCAGCACTCCCTGATAGAATTTCGTGAATGATATGCTGTGCCGTCCCACTCCCTTCCCAAATTGATATGCATAGGAAACCCAATCGTGCTGGGCATTCCATAAGATATTTGGAAGGAACATCAAACCTGCGATGAGGAGTCCAATATACAAAAAAGGACTTTTCCAATATCTACGCCACTCTTTAAAAGCGATCAAGCAAAAACCAATACTCGCAAGGAGCAGGATTGCATGATATTTGGAAAGCATAGCAAAACCGAGACTTACTCCGGAAAGTAGAAACCATACTCCTTTTTGAGTTTGATGAATCTTCATAATACTCAGGATGAAGAGTAGCCAGAACACTCCTAACGCATTATCTGGAATCACAAATGCACCCATTCCCACAAAGAAATAGGGGATCGTATGAAGAAAAAGAAGTGAGAATATTGCAGCTTTTCGGTTGAATAAATTTCGTACAATAGAGTACATTAGAACAGCTGAAATGATAAACAGCAGTATCGCACCGAAGCGTAAGCTCAAGGTGGAAAATGAACCACTCAGCCATCTACCAAGTCCGGCAGTAACAGCCACGATCGGAGGATGGTCAAAATAACCCCATGCAGGAAAATACGAGCATACGCCGTAATATGCTTCATCAATACCTGGTGCAACAAAAATACTGGCAATAATGCGCACGATAAAGCCAATGCCGAGAATGAGAAGTGCTGCTTTATCTTTGAAAATATCAAAGATCGATATTACTGAATTTTTCATATTAACTTACTTATCCTTCAAAAATATGTTTATAGAATTTGTAATTGAATGTCAAATTTATCGAGAAAACGTTGCCAAAAAATTTTTAACATACCCAATCGAGTTATGAAAAAATGTGCTCCCTCTTTTAAAGATCCATGGGTGTGGTCACCTATGCTGGTCTTTGCGATCCTCCTGATTGTGATTCAATTTACAGGAATGAATATGCAACTTTTTTTATTTTTCAATAAATGGCACACAATCACGGGCGATAGATTCTGGGCAATTATCACGCTCTTTGGTGATGGACTTGTCGCAGCAGTGTTGCTGTTTCCGTTTCTTAAAAAACGACCGGATATCATCTGGAGTGTACTCATTGCATCACTGTTTTATATGATAATTCTGCATAGTCTTAAGAGAATTATGGATGTGCCACGTCCCGCAGGAGTGCTTTCTCCAGATACAATGTATATAATTGGTAAACGGTTCACAAGGTATGCTTTCCCATCCGGGCATACAACAACGATATTCACATTAATGAGTGTGATTGCTTTCTCATTTAAGAAAAATACAATCTATATCTTGAGTATCATATTTGCTATTCTGGTGGGGCTTTCTCGCGTCGCAGTGGGGGCACATTGGCCTGCCGATGTACTTGGTGGTGCAATTCTTGGATGGCTCTGTGCGTGGGTCGGTGTGTCGCTTGCAGGAAGATTGCAATGGGGATTTTCTCGTACTGCACAAATCATTTATGGAATAATCCTACTTGTCTGTATGATTGATCTGCTCTTTTTGTATAATACTCATTATGCTCTTGCAGATCCGGCAAAGTGGATCATCGGCACAATAAGCCTTGTCTGGGGAATGGTTGAGTTTTATAAGGTTGTATTAAAAAAATAATAAATTTTAAAATTACATCTTAAGGTAATTTTTGCTAGTTTTTTAATTGATTTTACTCAACAAGGGTAATAGTATCTCGAAACTTTACAAGAAATGAGCACAATTTATTTGCCATAATGCAGTTTGCATATACTATATTTTTGTAAGGATTTTTTTCTGTGTGAAATCTTAAGAAATTAACTTGACAGCAAATGAAAAAATGTGAGATGAATACAAAAAAACAAATATGGAGATGAATATGTCGTTAAATTTTGAGGAACTCTTTTCCATAAATTCGAAGAGAATGAAAAAGTCAGTCATTCGGGAACTTTTAAAATTAACTTCAAAACCTGAAATAATATCTTTTGCCGGCGGTCTCCCATCACCGGATTCATTTCCTATAAAAGAAGTGAAGGAAATTGTGAACGAGGTATTAGATAATGAGGGCAAGGCTGCACTCCAGTATAGTGCAACTGAAGGAGATCCTGTACTCAGAGAACAGCTTTTAAAACATGCGAGTAGAAATGGAATGGATGTCAAAGAAGAAAATTTACTTGTAACAACTTCGTCTCAGCAAGGACTTGATCTTGTTGCAAAAATTTTTATAAATCCGGGTGATCCCATCATTGTTGAGCTCCCATCCTATGTAGGAGGTCTTGGTGCATTCAATGCATACGGCGCTGAGATGATTGGCGTTCCACATGATCTTGAGGGTAAAAGTGCGAAGTTACTGAGAGAAGAACTTAATGTATTAAAAGAAAGCGGCAACAAGCCGAAGTTCATCTATATTGTACCCGATTTTCAAAATCCCGCAGGTATGACCATGACACTCAAACGACGTTATGAAATTCTTGAGCTGGCGAGTGAATTTAACCTCATTATTCTGGAGGATAGTCCGTATCGAGAGTTGCGCTTTGAGGGTGATCCCGTTCCGACTATATATAGTTTGGATAAAGAAGGACGAGTTATTTTACTCGGGACATTTTCAAAAATATTTGCTCCCGGCTTCAGAATCGGTTGGGTTTTAGCACCGCCGCAAGTGATCACGAAACTTGTCGTTGCCAAGCAGTCCACCGATTTATGTCCGCCAACCTTCTCGCAGCGCATTGTTGGGAGATTTATGGAAAAAGGATATCTTGAGAAGAATATTGAAAAAATAAAGCTAATGTATCACAGAAAGCGTGATATTATGCTTGATGCATTTGAAAAATATATGCCCGAAGGTGTTACTTGGACGAAGCCAGAGGGTGGGCTTTTTCTCTTTTTGCGTGTTCCTACACATATGCGCATCGATACTGATGAATTGTTTTATAAAGCAATCGACAAAAATGTTGCCTATGTGATCGGTTCCGCCTTTCATTGCGATGACTCCGGACATGACTCCATGAGAATTAACTTTTCTTATGCAACTGAGGATCAGATAGTCGAAGGTGCCAAACGCCTTGCAACAGTTATAAAAGAACATATAAAATAAATCGTGTAAAACTTTAAACAATAGCCCACATTCATCTGTGGGCTTTCTTTATAGGATGCGAACAATGGATAGAATTCTTTCTTTGCAAAGAGCCGATGATTGCATTATCGAGCTCAAGCGCATCGGTGTTACCTCTCAGGGAATTGAATCAATGTATGAGAAGTCACACTGTCTTGCAGTAAAATTAAAGAACATAAAATTGGGAGCAGCAAATATCATTAAGCAGGATATGCTCAGTATCGGTGGAGATGCAGCAGTATCGCGGGGAGTTGTTAACGGAAAAGTAGAGACGTCGGATGTCATCATCCTTGGCAACCTGAAAATGATACACAGTCTTATCCAGAAGTTATCTTTCCAGAATATTTTTGAGATTCCTCAAATAATTTCACGCATACAGAAACTTCTTGAAATTGAAGAAAGAAAAATGCCTTTCATACTCAAAGTAGGAGATCGCACCTTAACTCTGAACAGGACTCACATTATGGGAGTGCTCAATGTCACCCCCGATTCTTTCTACGATGGAGGAAAGTATAATTCTCTTGATGCAGCGCTTTTTCAAATTGAGAAAATGGTAAATGAAGGTGCAGATATTATTGATATAGGAGGAGAGTCCACACGTCCGTTTTCTGAAAAAGTAAATGTTAAAGAAGAATTAGAGCGAGTTATGCCGATCATTTCAAAAGCAATTCAAAGATTTGATGTTCCGCTTTCCATAGACACGTATAAATCCGAAGTTGCACAAGCAGCACTTGATGAAGGTGTCCGGATCGTGAACGACATCAGCGGCTTGCAGTTTGACCCTCACATGGCTGGAATGATCGCGCAATACAATGATGTTGCGATAATTGTCATGCACATAAAGGGAACCCCCACAGACATGCAGAAAGATCCTACATATGATGATGTGATCGAGGAAATATTACAATATTTGTCCAAATCTATCTCTATTGCAGAAAAGGCAAACATTCCTGCAGGACAGATCATAATCGATCCCGGCATCGGGTTTGGAAAACGGCTTGAAGATAATCTTGAGATCATCCATAAGCTTTCTGAGTTCAAGTGCCTTGATAAACCTGTGCTTATCGGGTGTTCAAATAAAAGTTTCATTGGCCGGCTTCTGAAAACAGAAAAAGAAGATCGTCTTGAAGGTTCACTTGGTGCTCATGCCTATGCAATTATGCAGGGGGCACATATTATCAGAGTTCACGAAGTTGGACCGCATAAAAAACTTGCTCAAATAATCGATGCTATAAGAGATATACACTCATGAGTTTTCTTGTACCAAATCTACTTGATGTTTTAGATATTTTAGTTGTCGCCTATATCATCTATAGGATAATACTTCTGGTGCACGGATCTAAGACATATCAGATCGTTTGGGGACTCATACTGGTTGTGATCATTTATTTCGTCGCCGAACTACTCAACCTCACACTCCTTGGATCAGTCGTTCGAATCATTCGCGATATCTGGGCAATCTCACTAGTCGTACTTTTTCAGCCGGAAATACGTTCCGCACTTATTAAATTCGGACAGAAACCATTTATAAGATCACTATTTCCACAGAAATCAGAGTATCGTTTCACAGAACTACTCAATGCGGTTCGCGCTATGTCATACAGCAGGATCGGCGGTATTTTTGTGCTCGTGGAAAAAGTGGGATTAGACGATTATATTGTAACCGGGGAGATTATTAATGCAGAAATATCCGAAAAACTTATCCTCACTATTTTTAATACCAGGACTGTGCTCCATGATGGAGCAATGGTCATCAAGGATAATAAAATTGTCGCCGCAAAAGTGATTCTTCCGCTTACTAATCAAACAAAATATGTTCAAAAATACGGTACACGCCACCAAGCAGCCATAGGGATTTCTGAACAGACTGATGCCTTTGTAATAGTTGTCTCCGAAGAAACAGGAAAAATTTCAACTGCCAAGAACGGCTCCATAAAATCTAATGTATCTATTGATATACTTACCCAAACCTTAATGGATGAATTCGAATAAAAAGATTATCGGAATTACAGGTCCAATCGCTTCAGGTAAATCCATTGTTGCAGATTTTTTTATGCATAAGGGAGTTCCCGTAATCAATGCGGACAAAATCGGGCATGAGATATTACTGAATGAGAAAATTAAGGATCAGATAATTAGGTGTTTTGGGGACTTAATTTTGAAGAATGGGGAGATCGACAGAAAAAAACTCGGAAAGATTGTTTTTCATGATACGCAGAAACTCCATGAACTCAATGCAATTGTACATCCGTCTCTTATTAAAGAAATTTTAACCAGGATTGAGAATAATACCAAACCAGTGATTGCGATCGATGCAGCGCTACTTTTACAATGGAATATGAATAGGCTCTGTAATCATGTGATACTTGTGACTGCACCTGAAAATATCAGGATTGAGCGATTGCTGAATCATTCTAATCTTTCCTTTGAAGAAGCACGTGACCGTGTTCGGGCTCAACAGAAATTTTCTGGGAAAGACGCAGATTTTGTTATTATAAATGATGGTTCGTTTGAAGAATTGAATACTCAGGTGGAGTTCATCTGGAAGCATATAATCCGTAGCAAATAAAGAAATTTACAGCATGATACCTAAAAATGTGCAGTATTACAAATTTTGTGCTTACGGATTTCTGAAAAATCTCAGATTTTTTGATCCCTTCATTATTCTCTTTTTCAGGGAAATGGGATTTTCTTTTCTGCAGATCGGAACACTCTTTTCCATTCGTGGAATATCCACAGGCATTCTTGAGATTCCAACCGGATTTTTCGCGGACAGTTACGGTCGCAAACTCTCCATGGTCCTTGCATTTACGT
>JAGHCS010000054.1 GCA_021160355.1 Candidatus Cloacimonadota bacterium | reverse complement strand
GTGTAAAGGGACTGGAAATACTCTCTGAAAAAAAAGTTAAAGAACTCGAGCCACTTTTCAAAACAAAAGGGGCGCTCCGGGTTCCGTCTACCGGTATCATGGACACGCATGCGGTCATGAAAAAACTTGAATTCCTGGCTGAAGAAAACGATGCGATGATATCATACAATACTGAAGTTGTTGCCATAGAAAAAGCTGATAATGGATATATTGTTACTTTTGATGATGGCTTTAAAGTAAAATCCTCAATTGTAATAAATTCTGCCGGATTATGGGCTGATAAAGTAGCAGAACTGGCGGGCATTCCCGCAGAAGAACACAACTACACCATCCATCTCTGCAAAGGGGAATATTATAAAACAACAAAATACAAAAACATCGAACATCTTGTGTATCCTGTTCCCGACCCGACAGGTCTTTCGTTGGGAATTCACATCAGGATAAACCTTAATGGCGAGCTCTCATTCGGCCCAAATGCTTATTATGTAGATGAGCTCGATTACAGTATGGATGAAACTCATCATGAGCAATTTCACGAATCGGTTTCTAAATATTTAAATATCGAATTTGATGAAATGTGGCAGGATGATTCGGGAATCCGACCCAAACTGCAAAAAAAAGGTGAGGATTTCAGAGATTTTGTTATCGTAAATGAGGCGGATAAAGGATTCACAAATTTCATAAATCTTGTGGGAATTGAATCACCCGGACTGACATGCTGCCTTTCAATAGCTGAATACGTCGAGACACTTCTCGATGAGAAAAAATAAAAATTGACATCTAATTCATGAAAATAAAGCTTTTATATTCATCCAACCTGGGGGCTCTATGAAAAAAAAAGTAGCTTTAATTTTTATTTTCGTTTTTTGTACCTGTGTTCTTTTTGCTCAGGAGACGAATCTCCTGTACAAAGAGAAAAAAACTTTTCCGCCTTCCAAAGAAAAGATCATCTCTATTCATCTCTGTGATATTGAAGGTTTGGAGGTTCTGACTGCTGAAGAATTCAATAAAACCGATACGCTTTATTTCTGCTATCAACCGATGGGCACATGGAATTTTAAAAACAAAGAACTCAACAACGATCTCACTGCAATCCATATCACACATAACGGGAAAAGCATCCAGCCCCAGAGCATCATCCCTAAATATGATACGAACAATAAGCTTTATGAGGTGATCGCTGCCTTTCCCAGAAATGAATTTGAGCTTGCGATGCCCTTTTCCTTCTCAAATGAATTGGGAAATTCTCAACCTCTCACACTACCCGAAAAATTCTGGCCTGACTACGAAAAATACGGACAATGCTATACCCGGGGTGCCGAACTGGCTGACATGCAAGAGTACCTCGAATCCTTCTCTGTGTTAAAATGTTTTTTGAGTAACAAACCCGAGGTGGAAGGACTCTCCTTTTACCGGCTGGTTATGCAATTACTGAAAAATGATGTGAAGATCACGGTCGACTCAAATCAATCTGATTTTAATATTCTCAAGCTTAATTTCATGAGATCTTTATCTAAAGATAATCTCGATAAACTTAGCGAAATACATGAGAAAAGTGTGATAGCGCAGGATAGTTTCCTGATATATTTTGAATTTGTACAAACTAATGAAAGTAATATGTTGAAAGATAAGCTCTCTCAACTCGTGACCGAATCCGGTGCTCTGCTGCAAAAATATATTGACGAATTTAAGCTTCAAAAACTCTCAATTTTTGAAAATGGCCACTATTCTGATAACCGTTATGCATTTTACATTGATCTACTCTGCAGAATGCTGTGTTATACAGACAGCATACACACTATTGATAGTCTTCATATTATAAATCCCAGTTTTGCTGACTTTTTCCCTGAACAAAGAGATCGGCTTGCACTTCTCGAATGGCTCGACGATTTCCTTGCTGGGATCAATCTCATCAATAGCATCATTGAAAGAGATCATTATGTACTCGGAGACAGTGCGATGCTCAATCTTGAGAACCAGGTCATGATAGAAAAGCAACCTTACTACGAAATAATCGGAGCTTTCAATGCACTTGGTTCAAAATCTATCGGGGATTTTGCGCAGAAAATCTCTGATGCATTCATAAAATGTACTGATGGAAAACTGCTCGATCTTCTCGAACTTCAATATCTATCCTATCTTGCGACTGAAAATAATATTTCCAGTGTTGTCATGAAAACCATCAATAAAGGTTTGATGTTCGAAAAGCAAGGGAACACATCAGAGGCAGAACAACAATATACAAAAGCGTCCATGCTTGCAAGCAACTATGCCCCGCCACAATTCTATCTTGGACGGATCTATCACCAAAAAGATGAAAAATATACTGCAGAAATCTATTTTGACAAAGCATTAACAATCTCCCCTACCTATATCTCTCCAATGAAATATAGGATTGATTTTCTTATCGAGGAGGAGAATTACGAGCTAGCTCTCGAACAGGTAAATAGTGCACTTGAATCAAATCCTATCTGGTTTTTTTATTTCCTCAAAGCAAAAACTCTTTATAATCTCCAAAGATATACCGAAGCAGGTGATGCCTTAAATCAGGCGATAAATCTGAATGGTTTTAATTTTGATCAATATATTCTTCTGGGTGATATTTATAAGGGACAGGGCAATCTTGAACGCGCGAGAGATGCATATGGAAATGCAGGCAAAATTGATCCGACCAACAAAATCTTTACAGAACGAATGACCTCTTTAAAGAAGTGATATGTTTAATTTGAAGAAATATTTTCGTGCTCCGGATTCTGAAGAAGTTGCTGAGAAAGAATCTCCGGAAAAAATGATCCAGATCGCAACCTGTGCACTCTTCCTGGAAATAGCAAATAGCGATGATCATTTTTCGGATGAAGAACGTCACGCGATTATTGAAATTCTCAAAAAAGAGTTCTCTCTTTCTGAAAATGAAGTTCAAAACCTTTTAGAAAAATCAGAGCATACGCTCGATGAAAGCATTGACCTGTGGCAGTTTACGAATCTGATAAACAAACATTTCTCCGATGAAGATAAGACGAAGATCCTCGAAAATCTCTGGAGGATCATTTATGCTGATGAGATACTCGACACTTATGAAGATTATCTTGTCCATAAGATCGCAAACCTTCTTCGCTTACCCCATAAGATATTAATAGAAACAAAATTAAAGGTTAAGAAAAATGAATAAAGAAGTTAAAGCACTCTGGCCAGAACTCGACTGGATAACAAACGTAGACCTGCGCGAGAAAACCGCTGCGACCTGGGAGCTGGCTTTTGAAAAAAGTGTCCTCACACCTGATGATCTTCAAAGAATTCCATTTACACTTCTAGTTGAAGACTGCAAGGTGAGCTTTATGGCACACAAACGCGCAGTGGTGCATGTCGCATATGAATCTGCTAAGATCATGCAGAAATTTTTTGGTGATGAACTTCCTGTCGATCTCGATGTCGTAGTCGCAGGTGCGATACTGGCAGATGTCGGCAAGCTCCTTGAATATGAAAAAGACGGTGATACGATAAAATTCAGCAAATCAGGGCAGCTTCTTCGTCACGCTTTTACAGGCGTATCACTTGCACAAGCGTGTGGAGTGCCGGATGAAGTATGTCATGTCATTGCGGTTCACTCCAAAGAGGGTGATTCCTTTACGCGAACAACTGAAGGGCTCATCATTCATCATGCTGATTTTATGACCTATCTGCCTTTTAAGAACCTGAAGAAATAAAATATCGGAGAGGTATATATGAAAAAATATTTAGTTCCTGTTGATTTTTCAGAAAATACGGAATGTGCATGCAAATATGCGATTCATTTTGCCGAAAAGGAAAAGGCAGAGATCGTACTGTTCCATGCCTACATGTATCCGATCGCGACCGCGGATATGACTGATGATGTCGTAGATAGCTCGACACTCATAACTCCCGAGATCATGGATAGTATTGAAAAAGCTGCAAAAGCAGGTATGTCACGACTAAAAAACAAACTTGATAAAATGCTCGAAGAAGAGAAAATAACAACAATACAGCTCCAGACAAAAGTAGTGAACGGCATGGCAGAATACGAAATACTGGATATGTGTGATGCGTATCATCCTGACATGGTGATCATGAGCTCTTCAGGTCAGGGACATACATCCGGGAAAATGCTTGGAAGCATTGCGCTAAAAATCCTTGAACATGCAACAATTCCGGTGCTCACAATACCCGAGAATACGGAATATCAGGAAATTCAAAATGTATTATACATCACAGACTTTGATGAATCGGACATAACTGCTATCGAGAATCTCATAAAAATACTCGATCCAATTAAAGTGAAAATCCATTGCCTACATGTAGAACATTCGAAAAAGGATCTTATCGACAACTTGCTCACAGACTATCTGAAGGAGCATTTTGAAGATGAATTCAAAAAAGGCATTATGTTTTTTGAAATCGTTCAAGACAAGGATGTGCTCAAGGCGGTGGAGGAATATATTTCGGAAAAAGATATTCACCTGGTCGGGCTCCTCCATCACAAACGCAGGCTGCTTGCCAAATTATTCCATCCGAGTATGACGAAGAAGGTTTTTTATCACACAGGATTACCCCTTCTTACATTTCATGATATTTCCGAGGAGACGTAAACGGCTTCTAACTTAGGACTGTAATGTTCTCGGATCGATCGGATCTACGAACACGGTCTTATGATTTTTATACACAACAAACCCGGGAGCACTTTTCCTGGGTTTTGTTACATACCG
>JAGHCS010000163.1 GCA_021160355.1 Candidatus Cloacimonadota bacterium | reverse complement strand
AATCTGCAGAGGTGTTCCATTTAATTCTAATTGCGCTGAACGGACATACAGAAATACACATACTGCACCCGGTGCATACATTTTCATCAATGTGCGCCTTGCCATCTTCCTTGATACTTATTGCCTGTACCTGGCACCATTGCACGCAGCGCGCGCATCCGACGCACCTGTCTCCACTTATTAACGGTCTGGAAGAACTGTGCATCTCGAGTTTTCCTTTTCGTGAGGCACACCCCATGCCGATATTCTTGATCGCTGCGCCAAATCCTGCTGCTTCATGCCCTGTCATATGGGTGAGTGCAAGTATTGCGTCCGCATGATGAATATCACTTCCGATATATGCATCCTTCGTTTCTTTTGTATCTACCTTCACCACTTCCTCACTTTGCCCGACAAGCCCATCCGCAATGATAACCGGAGCATTAACTACAGAGTGCGCATAACCATGCCGAATAGCCAGGTTGGAATGGTCGACACTGTTTACACGTTGCCCTGCGTAGAGGGTGTTCGTGTCTGTCAGGAAAGGACGGGCGTTGAGAGCGAGTATCCTATCCACAAAATATCTTACATATCGCGGATTTATCACACCGAAATTTGTTTCTGCCCCAAAGTGCATTTTCACTGCAACTTTATCATGTTCCCGAATGATATCTTTAAATCCTGCCTGTGAGAGCGCATCCCCGATCTTATCGTAGATCGAGCGCTGAAATGTCGTATGAAAATCGATAAAATACACCTTGCTTTTCATGGAACTCCTTTAAAACATGTCTTTGATGAACACAACATCCTTAGGGAATAATCTGTCTATATTTTTGATGATCTCTTGAGAAATCTCAACCTCACCATAATCTATTAGGTCATAGATCGAGTTCCGCCCAATGAACATTCGCGAAAACGAATCGATCGGGCATTTCAAAGTATGAGTTGATTTCTCTATGAGCTTGATCTTGCCTTTATCTATTTGAAATACAAGAGAGGAAGGCTCGCCTGGTTGTATCGGGTCAGGAACTTGCAATTCAAAATCGAACGCAATATCCTTTGGAATGGGGTAGTGAATCATTGCTTCTTTCACATTGACCACCTTGAACATCATGAAAGATTTCCACATGATAGAATGGAGATTACAGGGTGCAAAATGATACAGATCAAAATTCTCTGGCAAGGAGATGACAACATCACCAGCTTGATCTATGTGTTTTCTAAACAGGGCAAAAAGCCCCTTTGCTCCAATGTAATTTACATATCCGTAATCGCGAACTATCAGATCAACACCATACTCCTTTTTTGAATTCTGGTAAGAAAATATCCCGTAGGCAACATCCTTTCCTTCATGCCGGATCAGGTAGTAATAAAGCTCCTTAGTCTGTTCCCAGCAATACATGACTTCTTCCTTCCAGAATTGCTTGTCCCTGTAGGAAGAGCCGTTATAAAGAGAGGTGAAGATTTTTTCAATATCGGAAAAGTGCTTTGGAGATGGGTTATCTATCCGGATAAATTCAAATTCTTCCTTTGTCGGAGCAATGTCGCATACTTCGATCCTGCTTTCCAGTCTCTGTGATGCATTCGCCCAACCGAATTTCTTTTGATAATAGGTCGGCTTGAAGGGTTGAAGGCATGAGGTGATATAGCCCTGTTCCTGCATATCTTTCTGCATGACCCGGAGCTGTTCCCGCACCAACCCGCGATTACGTACCTCGGGCATTGTTACAATCCCGCCTATTCCTGCCATTTTGAATTTCCTGCCATGTATATTTTGATGAAAAGGGTAGTAAAAGCTTGCAGAAAACACCTTTCCTTTTTCCTCAGCAACGAACCCCCTACAAAATTTTATGGCTTGCTTGGCATATTGCTCGGAATCTTTCTGAGACATATTAAAACAGTATCTCGTCATCAGAGCATAACTTTCAAGATCATCCTTTGTAAAAGATCGAACTTTCATGTTTTTCTCCACAAAATTTATAGAATGACAACATTTTAGGGGTTTTGATTTTGTTGACAACAAATATGTGGCATTTGATGTTGCTTACATTGTTAAGGATTTGAAGCCAATGAAAAAGAACTTTATTTTGTTATTACTCATTGCGGTTTTCTGCACATCTCTCTATGCACAGGTTGTGCTGGTTCCTCTGGAAAATGATGTCTATGATTTCCTGGAGAGAATGCAGGTAAAAGGCATGACCAGGCGCTACTTTGACGGCATCAAACCCATCTCTAGGACTGATATTCGGGAATATCTCGTTCGTATCGATGATTATGATGAGTATGTGAACCTTTCTCTTAGTGATATTGAGCAACTCGCCAGATATCTGGAAGAATTTTCCTATGAGAGTAAATACACACCAAGCATGGAAGAACTTTCAATGGAATTCATTGAGAATTTTGTTAACGTACTTCTTGATGAAGAATCAGATACAACTGATTTTGATGAAAATAAATGGAAACCTCTGAAATTTCCTTATACATTTTACTCGGGTGACAGCTTTATTTCTTTTGAGCCAAAATTCCAGGCAGAATATAATTACAATAGCAGCGATACGACGACCTTTGCAGAAAATTATCAGCGGCTCACAGGCGGCGGCTACATCTTCGGGTATTTGGGAGATAATGTAGGATTTTCTTTTTATGGAGTGAATAATGCAGTTCGCGGTAACATCTTTGATGTGAAGAAGATAGATTGTCCTGAACAGGGAATAGGCGTTGAGCACAAGCGCGATGGCAGCTATTACTATGAAGAAGTTGATGCTGCAGTTTCTTTTTCGACTAAATATGCAGATATAACGATTGGAAGATTTTCAAATTTCTGGGGATGCGGACAAACCGGATCGGTTTCTTTAAGCAATAAGGCGCCATCCTATCCACAAATTATGGTGCGTGCAAAGTTCAATAACTGGTTGAGATTTGTATATTTTCACGGATGGCTGGAGAGCAATGTCCTCGACGACAGCACCTCTTATTGGAGCAATTATGGGGGCGACCTAGTGTATGCAAGAGAATTCTATAAGAAGAAATACTTGGCTGCGCACCGGCTTGAGATCGCACCTTCAGACAGATTCAGTTTTGGGCTGAGCGAGCTTCTCTATTATGGTGAGCGTGATGCCGAGTTTGTCTATTTCATTCCCATAATGCTTTTCTGGTCAGCACAGCGATACACCAATGACCAGGACAACGAAATGATCGGATTAGACTACGAATGGATTCCATGGTATGGCATCAAGACATACGGATCTCTGCTTATAGATGAGATCGCGCTTTCAAAAATGTTCAACAAAAATGAATCCCATAATTATGTTGCGTACCAGCTTGGCGCATACTTTGTTGAACCCTTCATGACTGGGCTCGATTTCCGTATTGAATATACTCATCTGAATCCCTGGGTGTACACACACAAATTTCCTGTAAATTATGCAACTTCCGATGATTACTGGATGGGCTACTGGACAGGACAGAATGCCGACAATCTATATTTTGGACTTGATTATCAACTCAACAGCAAATTAAAATTTTCTGCCGAGTACTCTCTGTACAGAAAAGGGGCGCAAGACAGCATAAAATATCAATATCAGATCCCTCCAGTGGAGAAATTTCTCTACGGGCACCAATATACAAAAAACACCTTTTCTTTTAAATGCGCCTATGAGATTCTTCCTGAACTTGAGACAGAACTTGGCTTCCGCTATTCAGACTGCAATGTGAATGAAGATAACATCGCACTTGCAGAGCAAGGTGAATATGTGAATCCTGTGTATTATAAAAGCGATTTCACCCAAACGACAATTACAATTTTACTTTCTTACAGATTTGATTAATATATAGTTCATTATGAAACTTTTTCTCCGAATCCTATCCTACCTGAAACGGGTCTGGCCAAGTGCTATACTAGGTCTCTTTGTGCTCATCATTTATGCATCTTTCAGCGGGGTCTCTATTGGAATCGTCTATCCGGTTGTTGATGAGATCTTTGTGAAGCAAACAGATCAGGAGTGGAAAGCAGACGAGGAGAGCCGGAGCAAATCGACCCTCTCTTATATATTCAAAGAAGCTGAGTGGATAATTGACAGAAGCGTGCAAGCGGTCAAACACAACTGGAAAGAAAAGGATCGTTTTGATAAGATAAAAGACGAGATCGGCGTATCTTTAAAGGAGTTTTCGGAAAGAAATTCAAAAAGCATGATCCTCAAGCTGCTTCTTGTGTTTGCGGCTATCCTTTTTTTTGTTCGAAGCCTTTCAATGTATTTTCAGCAGATCATTTTTAAGCAGATCGAGGAAAAGGTCATCATGTTCATTAGAAATGATTTTTACGGGGCGCTTCTCAAAAAACCGCTTGAATTCTTCCATAGCCACAAACTTGGAGAGATTATTTCACGTGCGGTAAATGACGTAAAAATGATCCGTGGCATGACGCTCAATTCCGCAACAAATCTTTTAAGAAATCTCCTTCTTGTGACGGTGTATGTCATTATGATGGTCACTGTAAGTGTGCGCATGTCTTTTATGACACTCTTTGTTGTTATTCCGATATCAGTCACAGTGAGTTTGATTTCCAGCGCATTGAAGCGAAGAAGCAGGAAGGTGCAGCAGAAATTTGCGGATATTACTTCTATCATCCAAGAAACGATCATGAACATCCGCATTGTGTTATCATTTGCAATGGGAAATTATGAAAAAGCTCGTTTCTTGAAAGAGAACAGGAAGTTCTATAAAAAATCCGTGCACATGGTAAGAGCCAGTCAGTTAGTGACACCTTTTACGGAATTTATGTCGATTATGATTACGCTCGTTATTATCTGGTATGGAGGACTGCTCATTCTTAATCCTAATAATGCGATGAGTGCTGGAAAATTTTCCCTTTTCCTTGTTGCCCTGCTTGCGAGTCTTCATCCTATTAAGGAAATTGCGCGGGTTTATTCACAAATCAATAAAGGGCTCGCAGCGGCAGAACGCGTTTTTGAAATTATTGATGAGCCAGTCTTACTTGTAGATAAGGGTGATGCAAAATCTATAGATGTTTTTTCGGATTCAATTGTGTTTGAAAATATGTCATTTAAATATCCATCCTCTGACATCGTGCTGAGAGATATAAATCTTACAATAAAAAAGGGAGAAGCCGTTGCGTTTGTGGGTCCAAGCGGAGGGGGAAAGTCCACGATGATGGACTTGCTGCTCAGATTTTATGATCCGACTAGTGGATCGATCAAGATAGACAATGTTGATATGCGGGATTACAAGATGGATGACATCCGCAATCTCATGGGCATGGTAACCCAGGAAGTAATCCTCTTTGATGACACTGTCACACACAATATTTCCTATGGCAGACAGGATGCCTCAAAGGAAGATATCGTTCAGGCAGCGGAAGCGGCAAATGCGCATGAATTTATTTTAGAGCTTGAAGATGGTTATGATACCATTATCGGAGAGCGGGGCGTGAAGCTTTCTGGCGGACAGAAGCAGCGTATTGCGATTGCAAGGGCTATTTTGAAAAATCCTCAGATACTCATTTTTGATGAAGCGACCTCTTCGCTCGACGGAGAATCCGAATATCAGGTACAGGAAGCAATATACCGTTTGATGAAGGACAGAACCACACTCATTATTGCACATAGACTTTCCACGATCAGAAATTGCAGCAAGATAGTTGTGATAGATAAGGGCATCATTGCGGAGCAGGGATCGCATGAAGAATTGATCGAGCAGGATAATCTTTATAAAAAATTATATAGTATCCAATTCAGGGATTTCTCTGAAAATGACAACAATTAACACGGCTTTCTGTTGGATTATTTATGAAATTCATCCTCAAGAAATTCTTGACGTTAAGGTTGCACCTCGAGCTTTTGTACAATACTTATGAGCTTAATAATTAAAGAAATTCTATTGATCCTGGCAGCGTACCTTTTAGGTTCTTTTTCCTTTGCGCGTTTATTTACACGTTTTTATAGCAAGGTGAATATCTACAAGGCGGGAAATTTCACGGCAGATGCCGGGAATGTGTACAGGAATGTCAGCAAAGCAATCGGAATTCTCTGCTGGCTCATAGATTTTATGAGAGTGTATCTCATTCTTTTCCTGACCCAGTATTTTTTCTTGAAAGACAATCCTGTTTTGCTTATGCTTGTCGGCCTTGCTGCCGTAGTTGCACATTATTTTCCTGTTATGCACCGTTTTTTGGGGGGGCACAGCATTCTTCCGTATCTTGCCATGCTTGCGTATTTTGCCCCTATTCCGACCCTTTTTGTAGCGTTAAGCTCAGGCATAATTATTATTGCATATAAACAGGTTCGTTTTTCAAAATATTTAATGGTCATTATGGTTCCCGTAGTGAGTTATTTTTATAATCCTCTGAAAAACGTGAAGGTGGAAGTTAAATATTTACTGCTCGCATCGGTTGTAATGGGAGTGGTGAATTTTCTTATTTCGAGAAGACACAATAGTGAGATTTAGATGACAGATATCAAAGAGATCACCGTTAAAAAAGTAGATTCAAAAGCTGATCTTAAGACGTTTATTAAGATTCCCTGGACTGTTTATAAAAATGATAAAAACTGGGTACCACCTCTCATAAGTATTGATAAAGAGAGATTCGATCCTGTAAAGGGTGCGTATTTCAAAAATGCCGAAGCCCGGTTTTTCATAGCGTTTCGTGGAGATCGCCCTGTGGGAAGAATTGTCGCGCACATAAATCATACACATAATGAATTTCATAAGGACAAGGTTGGATTTTTTGGCTTTTTCGAATGCATGCCGGATTATGAAGCTGCCGAAGCACTTTTTAGGGCTGCTTCCGATTGGCTGAAGGAGAACGACAGGGATATCATCCGCGGTCCTATGAACTATTCCACAAATGACGAATGCGGTTTGCTGGTCAAAGGATTTGGCTCACCTCCGGTTGTGATGATGACTTACAATCCTCAGTATTATGAGAGCTTTATAGAAAAATTCGGCTTTCATAAGGCAAAAGATCTGGTTGCTTATTTTATAAATATCGATGGAATGCCCGAGCGTTTTGAAGGTATCATAGATAAGATAAAAGAGCGCCGGAAATACACAATAAAGAAGCTGCGCAAGAAACACTTCCTTGAAGACGTCGAGACTATTTTTAAAATATATAATAATGCGTGGCAGTATAATTGGGGTTTTGTGCCCATGACCCAGGCAGAGCTGATATATCTCGCGAAAGAGCTGAAAGATATTATCGATTTTGATCTGGCATACATTGTGTATATCGACAATAAACCAATCGCATTTTCGCTTACACTTCCGGATGTGAACCAAGCGCTTATTAAGGTGAGGAATGGTCGGCTCCTACCTTTTGGGTGGCTCAAACTCTTGCTCGGCATGAAGCAAATAGACCAGGTACGGGTTGTGACTCTCGGAATTGTGAAAAATTTTAAAAATATTGGCATTGATACTGTGCTGTATTACGAGACAATAAAAACGAGTGTAGAAAAGGGAATGCCAAGAGGTGAGATGTCGTGGGTTCTGGAAGATAACATCCGCATGTGCCGACCAATCGAACGCATGGGCGGAAAGGTCTACAAAACCTATCGGGTGTACGATAAGGAACTTTCCTAAAACATAGATCCTCACAAATGTCATGAATTTATCGTTTCTAAACTCCCTTTTTCTCATTGGACTTGTCGCTGCAATAATCCCTATTCTCATACATCTTTTTATTAAATACAAACCCAAAATTGTATATTTCAGCTCTTTGCGTTTTCTCAAAGAAGTACAGAAGAAAAAATCCCGCCTTCTCAGGTTGCGTGAACTGCTCCTGCTTATAACGCGGATATTGATCATAATTTTTTTCATCCTTGCCCTCGCCCGACCTGTTCTGAAAACCCTTCTTCCACAGAAAAGTACATCCCATGCTCCAACTGCCATAGCCCTCATCATTGATAACAGCTTCAGTATGAATTATCTGGAAAAAGAAAACACGATTTTTTCTGAAGCAAGGGAGAAAGCTCAGGATATTCTTGAACCTTTGAATGATAAAGACAGGGTCATGCTGGTAAGTCTGGATGGTGCATTCAATGCGAAGCATGATTATTTCACGAGCCCATCTCAAGCAGTAAAAGGGCTTCAATCGATCTCAATTTCCGACAATACTCTTTTATTACAACAAGTTCTCGCAAGCATAAAACCTCAACTTGAAAAGACAGACATGATCAATAAAGAAATATACTTTATCACAGACGAACAGCGAGCAGTGTGGAAGGATATTGAAGAAGTAAAATTGGGCGCATACCTCTTTGTGATACCTGTTGGAGAGGACAGCGTAAAGCAAAATATTAGCTCTGTACGTGCGAGGTATATTCCAAAGATCTTAAGCGATACAAACAGCCCCGTCATCCGTGCGGTGGTGAAAAATAATTCATCAAAGATTCTTTCTGATGTGATCGTGTCATTGGTTCTCAATAATATTACTCGCGCAGAAACAGCGCATAATCTCAATCCCCATCAATCAAAACAGATTACTTTTGAGGTGCCTGAACAGGGAGAACGATTTCACTTTGGTGAGGTTCGGGTAAAAGATGAAATGCTTCCTAATGATAATGTGTTTTATTTTAATTTTCCTGTGCAGAGCCGACCAGAGATATGTGTGATCTCCTCCAAAGAACTGCCGAAAGCTCTTTCATCAGTTCTTGATGTGATAACACAACAGCAATGGGTACAAAAAACACCTCAGGAAATGAATGGGCAGATCATTGAGAACAATCAATTGTTCATACTTTATGCAGTGAGTTCTTTTGATGAGAAATTACGTTTCTATGCAGATGATATTTTGCAAAAGGGGAAAGCACTATTTCTGATCCCGGACGAGTATATGAATCAACAGGGGAACTTACAGGAATGGCTCATCGGGCACAAAATACATTATAAAAATATTGATGAAGAATATTCGGCTATTGATTTTGTAAATAAGGCACATCCAATATGTGCAGTACTTTCTGACGAACATTTCCAGTCTGCAGACATATCGAAAATGTGGGACGTTGCGGCAACAGGTTTCGTTCCACTTCTTGCAGCGGATAATGGTAGTCCGGTGCTTCTGATAAAAGATAATTTCCTGCTTTCTGCAATCGATTTTACGGAATCCTGGAGCAATATAATTTATCAAACAGCTTTTCCTGTTCTCTTTTATAATATTGGATATTATCTTGGAGATGCAGCTTCTGAGATCACTCAATACGCTGTTGGAAATACACCTGCAAGTCTCGAATTAGAAGGAGAGTTTACCTGCCAGATGCCAGGTGGAGAGATCGTACCATTGACCCTTATCGGGAATAGAAGCACATTCACGCAAACCGACCGGCAAGGGCATTACTTTATTTATGACGACTCCGGGCTTGTGAAAGTGCTCTCCTTTAATGCCCCAAGAGATGAAAGCGATCTCTCACTATT
>JAGHCS010000198.1 GCA_021160355.1 Candidatus Cloacimonadota bacterium | reverse complement strand
GCGTTGGTCAGGTCGGTGCGGGAGTGTTGAGTGCGCCATTGGAACCATTTAAAAAAGCTCTGGACGGTTTTGTGCAATCATTAGATAAGAAGAAAAAATAATAGATAGAAGGAGTTATCATGAATAACAATGAATTTCTCGAATTTATGGATAAAGTACGGGTTTATGACCTGACGCAACCCCTCAGTATTCACACACCCCCATGGCCAAGTTATATGCCTTTGCAAATTCAATATTTTAAACGACTTGCAGGCGCGCATATGGGGCAGGGAGCAAATGGTCAGATTATCAAAACGAGCAATCATGTAGGCACACATATCGATGGGCAGATACACTTTTTCGGAAGTGGAAAGACCATCGGGCAGGTGCCAATCAAGGATTGGATCGGTCGGGGAGTAGTTGTTGATATTTCTGATGAAGTGGAAGATTATTCGCTCTATTCACCGGAAATGCTGATGAGCAAAGCTGAGATTAAAAAGGGAGACATTCTCATAATCAACACTGGTTATCATCGTTATAGTTGGGATCAGCCGGAATCAGATGAGGTACGATATTTTGTAAAACATCCTGGTCCTGATCCTGAGTTCCATAAATGGGCACTGGAAATGAAATTCAAATGGATCGGCGTGGATTGCGGGAGTGCGGATCATCCTATGAACACGATTATCAGGGATTGGCATCCGAAAAAATTCATCGAAGCTGATAAAAAGCTGCAAGAAAAATACAACAAAACCTGGGACGAAATGTTTCCTCTGGAAGAATACTACCAGGTTATGCACCTGAATCTTTTCCCCAAGGGATTGCTTCATGCGGAAAATCTTGGCGGGGAAATCAATAAGGTGAACAATAAACGCGTATGGATTGGTTTATTCCCATTGCGTGGTATTGAACTGGAATCCTCGTTATGCCGTATCGTAGCACTCGAACCTCCGAAGTAATCTAACCACGAAAAGTACGAAAAAAGTGAAAACAGATAATTTGAAAGGACAGTATGTCTATACTTCATGATTTCGAATATTATAAACCTGCTGATATTAAATCGGCTGTCGAGTTGCTTGATAAGTTTGGAAATAAGGCAAAAATACTCGCAGGTGGTACAGATCTTGTTGTCCAGATGAAAGAAAATATCGTTACACCAGATGCTGTGATCGATATAAAAGCAATTGATAAATTGAATGAAATTTCGTTGGATGATGAGACATTGTTCATCGGAGCATGTGTCACTTTCACGGAATTAATGGAGTCTGAGATCATACAGAAATATTTTCCATTGATAAAAGATATGTCGGCAACTGTTGCATCAATGGGGATTCGCAACAGAGCTACTCTTGTCGGGAATATCTGCTCAGCAGTACCGTCAGCTGATTCTGCACCAATCCTCCTTGTCTATGATGCTGAAGTTGTTATAAAAAGTAAATCCGGAGAAAGGATCATCCCAATTGAACAGTGGTTTGCAGGTCCTAAGAAAACTGTGCGCAAGGATAATGAACTTGTAACTGGAGTAGCGATTCATTTGATAAAGGAAAATCATGCAGGATGTTATGAAAAACTTGGAAGGTATTCCGGCGAGGATTTGGCACAAGCAGGGATTTGTGTCCTTGTTTTTGAAGATCAAATCTATCATGTTGCATTCTGTGCAGTGGGACCGGTTCCTAAACGTGCAGAGATAACAGAGAAATTCCTGAATGGGAAGGAAATAACGCCAGAAGTGATTAAACAGGCAAAAAAACTCCTCCTTGAGGAAATTTCACCAATCTCAGATATTAGATCCTCAAAAGAATATCGTATTCATATGATGGATGTAATGTTTGATAGAGGTATGAAAAAGGCACTGAATAAGCTTAGGGGAGGTACTCATGTCTGAGATTAAAATTCTCCTTAATAATGAAGAAAGGATTGTGGAAGTACAACCTTATGAAACGCTTCTTGAAGTACTTCGAGAGAAATTGGGAGTTATCAGTCCTAAATGCGGTTGTGATAGGGGTGATTGCGGTGCCTGCAATGTTCTTCTAAACGGAAGAAGTGTCCGCAGTTGCCTGATCCTTGCTGTAGAAGTTGATGGACAGGAAATCATCACGGTTGAAGGTATTTCCAAAGATGGATTGAGTAAAGTACAAGAATCAATGATAGATAATAATTCATTTCAATGCGGATTCTGTGCACCAGGTGTGATAATCTCTGCAACTGAACTCCTGAACAATAATCCTCATCCTACTCGAGAAGATATAAAAGAAGCACTCTCAGGAAATCTGTGCCGTTGTACGGGTTACTTACCAATCCTCGAAGCTGTAGAAAACGCAACAAAAGAGTAGGATTTCACGCAGAGAGCGCAAAGAAGACGCGGAGACCGCAGAGTAAAAAATGAAAAATCAGAATAAGAGAATCAGGAAAAAGAATACAACGGAGTTATATGTCTAAAAAGAATTTTATAATTATTCTTTGCATCCTTTGCGCAAACCTTTGTGGTCTTAGTGTGAAAAATTAGGAGTTTTGATATGGATAAACTAAAATATGTTGGTAAGCCTGTTGTGAGGATTGACGGGAAAGAAAAAGTAAGCGGTGCAACCCGTTTTACGGATGACTTGGAATACGGTCAGAATATGTTATACGCTGCACTTGTAGAGAGTACGGAAGCTCATGCGTTGATCAAAAGTATAGATACTACGGAAGCAGAGAAATATCGTGGTGTTGTAGCCGTTTTTACAGGAAAGGATTTTCCTTATAAGTTTGGACTTTACATGAAAGACCGCTATATATTTGCAATGGATCGAGTACGATTCGTTGGAGAGCAGGTTGCTGCAGTCGTTTCACGTGATAAAAGAATTGCTGAAAAAGCTGCAAAGTTGGTTAAGGTAGAATATGATCCATTACCTGCATTGTTTGACCAGATGGAGTCCCTGAAAAACGATGCAGTACTCATCCACCCTGATCTTGGGGAGTATGTCCATGTTCCGTGGTTTTTTCCTCAAGCAAAGACAAATATTGCTCACTGGCGCAAAACAAGACAAGGCGATATTGAAAAAGGATTTGCAGAAGCAGATTATATTCTCGAAGATACATATCGAGTTCCCAGATATGCGCACTGCCCAATCGAAACTCATGCAGCAGTCGGATTGTGCGATCTTTCTGGCAGACTCACAGTGTGGGCATCTTCACAATCTCCGCATACGCAGAGAAATCTCTTTGTTGAAGCACTAGCGCCACTAGGTTTCACTCATAAAGATGTTCGCGTCATTGCACCGCCAATCGGTGGAGGATTCGGTGGGAAAGCCGGAGTATCTATGGAAATACTTGCAGCTGCAATGGCTACAAAACTACGCGGAAATCCTGTCCGGGTTATCTGGTCGCGGGAAAGAGAATTCTACAATACCTCACAGCGCCTTGGCGTTATTGCTAAACTGAAGATCGGTGTGAAAAACGACGGCATGTTTACTGCTATTGATCACCGTTTATATTGGGATGCGGGTGCATCTGCTGAGTATGGTGCAAATGTGGTGAACGCTGTAGGACTCTCCGCAACAGGACCTTACCGATTCCCAAATATTTTTATTGATTCTGTATGCCTGTACACAAACCTTCCACCTTGTGGCGCTTATCGTGGATTTGGCTATTCCGAATTCATGTTCGGTCTTGAATCCCATATAAACCGTATTGCAACCCATTTGAAAATGGATCCGGTCACGCTGAGAAAGAAAAATGCAATCCAGGAAGGAGATATCCTCGCGTACGGAGTACCGATGAATCCCAGTGGGTTGTTGAAAGCTATTGATGCAGTGGAAAAAGAGATCGAGTGGAGTAAGAAGGTTAAACCAATAGATTCAAACAAGGTTATAGGAAAAGGTTTTTCTCTGATATGGAAAGCGCCTGCAATGCCGCCAAATGCTTCTTCCGCTGCATTCATTAAATTCAGCGAAGATGGAAGTTTGAATATTCTTGTTTCGGGAATGGATATGGGACAGGGCTTTCTTACAGTCATGGCTCAGATCGCTGCTGAAATCCTCACTGTTCCGGTTTCGAAAATCCGAACAGAAAATCCTGATACTGATAGAAATCCCTACGAATGGCAGACCGTTGCCTCACATGTAACCTGGTCATGCGGAAACGCAGTCAGAAATGCAGCTATCAATGCACGAGATCAGATATTCGAGATCGTTGAAAGAGCATGTGATCTTCCTAAAGATGAGTTATACTTAAAAGACGAAAAAGTTAAATGCAAAGCAAAACCGGAGTTTGAATTACCTCTCAAAAACTTTGTTATAGATGGCATCCAGACCGAAGATGGGACTTTCAGGGGTGGTCCGATATTAGGTAAAGGCATTTTTATGCCTGAGTTTACTTCTGCAAATAGTGATCCGGAAACAAGTCAGGGAGGGCATCCAAATGTTCATTATACAGTTGGTGCAGCTGCGATCATACTGGAAATCGATAAGGATACCGGAGAAATGCATGTGAAGAAAGTCGTTGAAGCCATCGATGCCGGCAAAGCGATAAATCCTGATCTTGTAAAAGGACAGATCACCGGTGGATTGCTGCAAGGACTTTCTACAGTTTTGTATGAAGATATGCGGTATGATGAGAAGGGAAAATTACTCAATCCAAATTTCACCGACTATAAAATACCCACAGCCAAAGATATTCCCGACGAAATTGTTCCCATCATTATTGAAGTTCCTCAACCGGATGGTCCGTTCGGTGCACGAGGTGTAGGTGAACATACTATGATACCTGCGGCTCCAATGGTTGCAAACGCAATACAGGATGCATTGGGTGTCAGGATCAAAACTATGCCGATCACACAGGAAAAGGTGGCAATGACCTATTTGAAAAAGAAGGAGAAGTAGATGTCTAAACCGTTTGAAGGAATCAAAGTACTTGATCTCACCAGAGCACTTGCTGGTCCGTATTGTACCTTGGTCTTATCAGATCTCGGTGCTGAAGTTGTGAAGGTGGAAATCCCACAAAGTGGTGACGATGCCAGGCAATACGGTCCTTTTAAAAATAAACAGAGTCTGTATTTTTTAAGCCTGAACAGAGCGAAGAAAAGCATTACTTTGAACTTGAAAGCCGAGGAAGGAAAATTAATTGTAAAAGACCTTGTTAAGAAGTTCGATGTGCTTGTCGAGAATTTTCGCCCTGGAACAATGGAGAAACTTGGTTTGGGATATAATGAATTAAAAGAGATCAATCCCAGGCTCATTTATGCAGCTTCATCAGGCTTTGGCCACACAGGACCCGACTCAAAGAAACCATCCTATGACCTCCTTGCTCAGGCACGTGGCGGTATCATGAGCATCACCGGTTGGCCTGACACTCCACCAACAAGAGTGGGTATGTCAACAGGAGATATTACTGCTGGACTATTCACTGCAATTGGTATCGGTGCAGCGCTCTACCATAGAGAAAAGACTGGTGTCGGGGAGAAAATAGATGTCGCAATGCTTGATTCCCAGGTTGCGATTCTTGAGAATGCACTTGCCCGCTTCCAGGTAGATGGAGTTTCTCCCACTCCGATTGGCAACAAACATCCGACAGTAAGTCCTTTTCAGGCTTTCATGGCAAAGGATGAGTATTTTGTACTCCCAATTGGAAATGATAAACTCTGGCAGAAATTCTGTCACGTGGTGGGGAAAGAGGATTGGGCTAATGATCCGAGATTTGTGACAAATGCAGGCCGAAACAATAACATGGATACTTTGATCCCTATGATTGAAAAACTTTTCCTTACAAAAAAAGCTTCGGAATGGATCAAACTTATTGAAAGTGCTGGTATTCCCTGTGGTCCGATCAATAACATTGAGAAGGTCATGAATGACCCACAGGTGCATGCACGCAATATGATCGTGGAAATTGATGACGATGTAGCAGGCACGATAAAGATCGCTGGAAATCCAATAAAAATGACATCAATCCCAGAAGAAAAAAAGCGAAATCCAGTTCCAAAACTTGGTGAGCATACTGCAGAAGTACTGAGTAAATACCTCGGCTATGATGAAAAGAAAATTGCGCAACTGAAAGAAGATGGTGTGATATAATTGAACTATATTTCTGAATGTTCTTTATCAACTTTAATTACTGAAATCAGGCAGGGGAAAATTACCACTGAACAGCTTGTTGATGAGTTATGTGATAAATTAGATAAATGGGATTCAAAGATACATGCCTTTTTACCTGAAATAGGGAGAAGAACACGTCTGCAAAACGATTTGAAAGCCTTAAATAAACAATTTCTTTATCATAATACACGACCTATCCTTTTCGGAATACCAGTAGGAGTGAAGGATATATTCCGTGTGGATGGTTTTCCAACCAAAGCAGGTTCCAAACTTCCAGAAAGGGAATTTGAAGGAATAGAATCTGTCGCAGTTACACGCTTAAAAGAAGCAGGTGCCTTGATCATGGGAAAGACTGTCACCACAGAGTTTGCCTATTTCCAGCCGGGATCAACAAGAAATCCGCATAATTTTGACCATACACCAGGTGGATCGAGCAGCGGATCAGCAGCAGCGGTTGCAGCAGGATTTTGCCCTCTTGCTTTGGGCACACAGACGATTGGCTCGATTACCAGACCTGCATCTTTTTGCGGAGTTTTTGGATTCAAGCCGAGTGCAGGAAGAATTCCAACTGATGGTGTAATCCCGTTTTCACCTACTGTAGACCAGATAGGTTTTTTCACCCAGGATCTTGATGGTATTGCTATTACAGCTTCTGTACTCTGTGATGATTGGCGGGTAGATACTTCATTTTCACAAAAGCTTCCAAAATTAGGGATACCAACTGGCAAATATCTTATCCAGGCTTCAAAAAATATCCAAGCAGAATTTAATAAAAAAATCACTATACTGAAAAAATCCGGATATGATGTTATTGATATACATTTCTTTGAAAACATTGAGGACATAAATAAACAGCACAACGCAATGATCGCTTACGAATTTGCACAAATTCATAAAGATTGGTATTCTCAATATAAAGAATTGTATAGCCCACCATCGAGAAATCTAATTGAAAAAGGAAATTCGGTTACTAAAACAGAATATGAAAAGGCAAAAAAAGGAATTATGAATCTACGTAATGATCTTATGAATACAATGGATGAAAGTGGTGTCGATCTGTGGATAACTCCTTCCACAACTACGCTTGCCCCCAAAGGATTACAATCCACTGGTAATCCTGCAATGAATCTGCCCTGGACGTATGCTGGCTTGCCAATACTTTCAGTGCCTTCAGGACTGGTGAATGGATTGCCTTTTGGAATGCAATTTGCAGGAAAGTATAATAAGGATGAGATAGCATTACAGCATCTAAATAAACTGCTATAAATAGCATATGTTAAGACTAAAGATAAACGAAATATATTAAATGTCTTTGTAATTTGTGCTTATTGAAATATTAAAACGAGGAGAGAAAATGAAAATTGGAATATTTATTTGCGATAGATTTCGTACTTGTGCTGGAGGTAAGTGCCTGAGGGCAATACGAAATCGAGAGGGTGCTTTTAATATTTATCCGACAGATGAACCTCTTGAAATTGTCGGCTACACTACGTGCGATGGATGTCCCGGAGGAAATATCGAGTATGCTCCGGCAGAGATGATTAAAAATGGTGCAGAAGCTATCCATCTCGCCACGGGCTTTGTCGTTGGTTATCCTCCGTGTCCATATATTTTGCAGTTTAAAAAGTTCATTGAAAAAAAATATAATATTCCGGTCGTCATCGGAACACATCCGATTCCACAGAATTATTACATCACACATACTCATCTCGGAACCTGGAATTCTTCTGAGTGGAATGAGATTGTAAAACCAACCATTGCTGATGAAGCTATGCGTAAATCCTACGATTGATATATGCCTTTGAAAAAAACTTACTCATCGAAATACTCCCAAGAATTTTATGGATACTTATGTTTGTTTTACTCATTCTCAGCCAAAAGTTCGTACCTCCCGTCCTTCGATTCCGAGATAATGTATTTTTATTAATTATTGGAGTAATAATTACATTTTCAGGTTTGATTTTCTGGATATGTGTTGTGTATTATATGAGAAGAGCTTTTTTGTGCCAATCTGGTATGTTAATTGCAGGATTGAAGAGAAACAGATGGCAGCAATTCATGGTGAAAAATATACCGAATATAAGAAAAAAATTGGTATGTTTTTCCCAAAATTAAAATAGTTAAAGGAGTCACCTTGAAAGACCTGAACGGTAAAAATTTTATCATCGGCTTCCAGCAGATGTTTGTAATGTTTGGAGCAACCGTACTTGTACCGCTCCTCACAGGATTGGATGTAGGTGTAACACTTTTTTGTGCAGGCATCGGCACACTTCTTTTTCATATTATTACAAAGTTTAAGGTGCCAGTATTTTTGGGCTCATCTTTTGCTTTTATTCCCGGAATAATTGCGGTTTCGACAGCCAAAGGCGGCTCGTTGCCCGAAGCACTGGGCGGAATAGCGATTGCAGGACTTGTATATCTGGTCGTTGCGATCATTTTCAGATTTATCGATGTCCGCACGTTACACAAAATTTTTCCACCTCACGTAACAGGACCGATGATCATCCTCATTGGTTTGATCCTTGCACCTGTAGCAATCAATAATGCAAATGGAACGAATGCAGCAGCGATCGTCGAGCAGATTGGAACAAATGGCTGTTGGGGTATTGCGGTATTTACCTTTGCCGTTGCCGTTTTTGTAAGGATATTCTTCAGCAGTATCAGAAAAAAGTTTCTGTCCATGCTTCCTGTCCTCATTGCACTTATTGCTGGGTATCTTTTGTCGATCTTATTGGGAATTGTTGATTTTACTACAATGAACGAAGCTTCATGGATTGGATTGCCCAAATTTTCACTTCCTGTTTTTTCAACACGAGCGATTTCTATTATTGTTCCAATCTCAATTGTTACGATAGTCGAACATTTTGGGGATATTCTCGCTATAGGGAATGTTGTGGGCAAGGACTTCTTCAAAGCTCCGGGAATTCACAGAACGTTGATGGGGGATGGACTTGCGACTTCACTTTCCGCAATGATCGGTGGACCTGCAAACACAACCTATAGTGAAAACACAGGAGCCGTTGCACTGACCGGAAATTACAATCCTGTCACAATGAGGATCGCAGCAGTATGCGCTATTTTCATATCTTTTGTGCCAAAATTTACTTCAATAATTTCCACGATTCCGGGACCAGTCATTGGTGGTATTTCAATCCTGCTTTTTGGAATGATCTCATCCATTGGTATCAAGAATATGGTGGATAATAAAGTTGATCTTACGAATCCTAAAATACTCATGACGAGTGCTGCGATGCTTGTATTAGGATTGGGTGGGGCAAAATTTACCCTTGGCAATATCGAACTCGAGGGCTTAGGTCTCGCTGCAATTGTAGGAGTCCTTCTCAATGTCATTTTGAATTTTAAGGATATTAGAGCAAAGGATAAGGGATAGAATTAATATATTGGTTTGGATTGCAGAAATCGATATTGGCCAATTTCGCTTTCGATTAATTACGGAAATTATTTGTTTCCAAGCTTCTCAATAATTCTTCGTTATCTCCAGTTTTTTCTATCAACTCCTTCAGCTTCAAGATCGCATCAACCTTACCGAGTCGTAAAAGAGATTTTCTCAACATGTTGATCTTAGAAAGCTGATCTTCGGGGATCAACAACTCTTCCTTCCGTGTGCCGCTTTCCAGTATATTTATGGCTGGATACACACGCTGATCCGCGATTTCCCTGTCGATTATTATCTCGCAATTGCCTGTACCCTTGAATTCCTGGAAGATCATCTGATCCATTCGTGAACCGGTATCAGTGAGGATGGTTGCCAGTATGGTGCACGAGCCGCCATCCTGAATATTTCGCGCCAGACCGAACAATTTGCGTGGTAACTCAAGTGCGGACGAGCCCAAACCGCCGGACATAGTCCTGCTCTGTGGATTTCTTTCACTGCTGTTATACGCTCTTCCCATACGCGTCAGACTGTCCAGCAGGAGGACCGTATCGTGCCCGCATTCCAGCTCAACCTTGATGTGATTGATCAGAAAATTGGAGAGTGTCACATGCGAGCGCAATCCCTGGTCAAAAGAACTGAAAAAAACCTGCACATTTGTATTTTGTTTAAAGGACGTCACTTCCTCGGGACGCTCATCTATAAGAAGGATAATTACACGTACTTTGTGGTCGATATGGATGAGTGAATTTGCCATCTGTTCAAGAAGTACTGTCTTGCCTGCTCGTGGCGGGGAAACGATCAATCCGCGTGTGCCTTTTCCGAGAGGAATCATCAGGTCGATTATGCGAAGTGAATCATACTCTGAAGTGCCAAGTTCGAACTTCTCGTTGGGATTAACAGGTACAAGTTCACTAAAGGGTGTACGATTGCGGAACTCATCCGGCTCCATGTCGCAGATAGAAACGATCTTCTCGATCCTTCTTCCGTTCACTTCACACGTGATGCGTGCTCCGCTTACAAGTTTATACTCAGAAATGAGACGACGGGGGAAGTCGTAGTATGCTTTATTCCGGTCAAAAGGATTTTCCCATAAAATGAGCGCCTGATTGCCGGAGATGTTGAGTAGTCCATGAAAGATCTTAGATGTCATTGAACCTACTTTGTCTGTGATGGAATTGATGTCAAGAAACGGAGAATGGAAAAGGGAAGATGGAGGAAGGAAAATGGAAGAATGTCAAATTTCTAGTATCTAATTTCGAATATCTAATTTCTAACCTGTCACGGCGTATTCCCAATGAAATAGGGCAGGAGCCGGATTTCCAATTTCAAGTTTAATAAATGTAGGGTTGATTTCTCCTATTCGATTGATAGTTAGATTAACTTATTAATGAT
>JAGHCS010000125.1 GCA_021160355.1 Candidatus Cloacimonadota bacterium | reverse complement strand
GCCAATTCCTGAGCACGCAAAAGAATGAATATCGCATGGTCAGATCGTCCTCTTTCATAGTTTTCTTTTCCTGAAATCATGAGAGAATCAAGAATCGAGGTATTCTGAACTGCGGAAAGAGCAAGTGGAATAAACAAACATATACTACAAAAAAGTAATAAAAATTTATTTGTTTTTGCTGCCATTGCCATTTTATCTTATCTCAGGAAAACCATTTTTTTGAAATTTGTACTATCTTCAGAAATTATTCGAATAAAATATATACCATTTTCCACGGTCCTGCCTGAGTGATCTTTCCCATTCCACTGATAGGAATAGTGTCGGGGTAACAACATATCATCGACAAGATTTGTGACGAATTGCCCCTTTAGATTGTAGATATCAACAGATATTTGTTGCTGGGTTTTCAGACTGAATTGTATTTCATCATGAGAAGTAAAAGGATTTGAATAGTAAAATGAGAGATTACTGAAAGTATTATTTTGATCAACACTGTAAGGTTCATAAAGCAATTCTATTGGTATGAGCAGTTCATTTCTATTCTCTGCATTAGTGATAATCTCCATGCTTGATGAGAATAACTGGGGATCATATCCCTGAGTATTAAATGAAATATCCATACTTAGATTTTGATATGGTTCAATAACTAATTCCGAACAACCAAAACCATACCAGGTCATTACGGGAGCACCCGCATCATCGAATGAAACCGAACCTTCAGGAATAGCGTCATTATAACCAGTATAATCCATAACTTCTGTCGCCATATCAAACTTGTAATAACTGAGCAAAGCAGAGGTGTTCTCTCTTACTGTTGTACAAATAATATCCTGCAATTCATTCTGTGTAAATGCTTCAGTATAGATTCCGAGTTCGTCAATGTATCCATTTAACTCAAACACGGAATTGACGTATGAGCCAACTAAAATATCTGTATCGGTTGAATAAATCGGAGAGGTGAATGTATCAGTATCAACCAGTTCACCATTCAAATAGGATGTGATTGAGGTTTCATCAACAACAATTGCAAGATTGAACCATTCATCCAACTCGACATCCAAACTCACAATTTTCTGAAAATCAACACCTGATGCGTCTCTGAATTTGTATAATAATGTCGAACTGTTCGTCATAGATATGGTAAAACTCATATCACCGTTGATCAGTCCTTTATTCAATATAAATCCGGGTTGTGCAATCTGGCTGAGCTTTACCCACATAGTTAAAGTCAACTGACTTAGATTCTCAAATTCCGGCACATGAGGGATAGTAAGATATGAGTTGCTTTCTGTAATATCCGCACATTGGTGAGAGTGGTTAAAAAGCGTGCAGAGAAGTGTATCAGCACCAACATTCTGAATCTCAAATGGAATACTCACTAGTATATCATCAGTTACCTCATAATAGACAGAATCTACTGGCAGAACTATTTTCGGCAGTTTGACGACGTTGAAAGAATGAACATCCACAAAATCTGCGCTTAGATTACTCACTATTGCTTCTAAAGTGATTCTCTGATTGTGTGTACAATTCATCGAGATCAAAGCATCGGTACTATAAATTATGGACTCACCTGGCAGTAAATCTGTAATCGTAGTGAATGGTTGAGCAATATCTAAATAGTTTTCGTCAGTATCTATCTCAACATCGACACTATCCACCGGTTCGTTACCCACATTAGTCATATTATAGGTTAGGATTATTTCCTCCCCTACATCCCATTCTCCGTCAGCATTTCCGTTAATATCGGAAATCGAGAAGTCATCAATAATGACAAAGCTTCCGTTTGGCGGGATGAATGTCACAGTTTGAACATATGGCTGATGATCACGAGCAGTTATAGTTATAGTTCCAGTCTGAGGTGTAGATAAGGATTCAGATAAGTAAAGGTTAAAAGATGATGTAGTGAATTCTGCTTTCCCTACAAGTTCTCCATTAACGACGAGAGATGCAATTCCTTCATCTATATTAGCTATGATTGGAATAAAAGTAATATCATAAGTAAAGCCGAGGTCATGGGTCGCGGTAATTTCCAATGGCTGCTCCCTCCAGATTTGAATTGTCGGGTCACCAATCACATGGAATATATCGAATTCATATTGCAAAGGATTCCACATATGTTCCATAACAATCAAACCCTCATACAAGACATTGCCAAGATAGCCATTCGTATTGAAGTTATAATTAGGAAGGAAATTATCCCACATTCCGTCTATCATTCCAAGAGCAAGAAAATCATTATATCCGCTCAAAGAATTCCTGCACGCACCGATTGTGCTGATTGCTCCCCCATCCTCTTTTCGGATGAACATCTCGGTGAAGCATTCGAATGTGCCCGGAACGTTATCTGTTTCGCTGTCAAACCATCCGGTCTGGCAGTTGATACTGAAAACCATTGGCAATAATTCTCCATTGACAAGCTGGGCTATATTTGCAGTGCTATACGCAGGATCGCCCCATCCACCAGTATATCCATGATCTCGATGAGTTATCATAAAAACACCATTATTGATTGCATTGGTGATATCAGTCGCATTTCCGTTCCATGGGAATCCATTCACTCTCAGCAATTCATCGGGGATGGGTCCTCCGTTTGCATAGTATCCATTATTATAATTAGTCGGATTCACAGCCCCTTCTGTCACATAAATTCTTTCTGCATTATAACTTTCAGAAAGTAGGAAATCGCGCATTTCTTCTGAAGTTTTTATAAAACGCCTAGTTTCATACCCGTCATGTTCATCATCCTGAAAGTATCCTGCATTGACTACATCTTCATAAAATGATGGCAGCGTTGGAGGATTTTTTTCATATTCTATTATTTTATTGATCACAACAAATGCCTGTTGCTCATCATCTACAGATAATCTTCCGTATCCAAAATCAGGATGATAATCACCGTCCATACATGCGTATGGTCTATCAGAACCTAAGTATCCTCCGGAAAGTTGATCAGGAATATAATTTGTCGGCACGATATCTGAATCTCCCAAAAAGATCACAAAAGAAGGGGGAAGAGACCAAATCTCATATGCCAAAAAGAGATACGTATAAATATTCGAAGATGCTGATCCGATCTCTTCTAAGTAGGCAATATCCGTATAAAATCCTTTCTGGGATTTCCATTCCTTCAGCGTTTCTGCTGCGTCCATAAAATCATATGTGGTCACAATGATCAGATCGGCTCCATCTACGTCTTTGGGTTGATTTCTTTGAGGAATTTCATAAACTGGATTGATTGCATTGTTCATAACTATTGAACTTAAATACGGAGAATATAGCCTGTCATCAAATTCATACGTGCCTGATATATTTAGTGAAATTTCAAATTCTTCTGCAACGGTTAAAATATTTTTGGAAGCATGATATTGGAATGGAGTTATAGTAAGATATACAAAACTTAATCCTCGAATTGTAAAAACGTCTGATATGGAGTACATTTTCTGGGGATATGTATTTTGGGATGCATAAAATTGTTCATCATATGTAAAAGGTGGTGTGTCAAAGGCATCATTATCAACTGCTGAAGGTTGTGCAGGATACGGAATAATATTCTCGTATTCTGTGCTTTGAATCACTGTTATTTCAACATCAACTAAGCCTTCTTTAGGTACCATGACCATTTTTCTTATCGAAGGCAATGCAGGATAACCTTCTTCTCTCAATCTGCTCCATGAATCAACAAACAGATTATCATATGCGACTCCATCTTTTTGCTGAACTGTTCTCTCAAATTTGTCGAGTGATATCTGCATTGTTACGTTCTTTTCATCAAAATATGTGACATCAACTAGTGCCTGATCCGGTGAGAGTTCGACCACATCTCCAAACAAAGATGAACTCAACAAAACAAACAATCCAAGTAACAAAATGTGCTTCATATAATACTCCTATGATAAATTTTTATTCATGAATTCCTGTAATCCCTTACGGAACAGAAACATAGCTCGCTTTAACGATTTCTCGTTCAATATGTATGCAAGACGAACTTCATTTCTACCAAGTCCTGGCGTTGCATAAAATCCTTCAGCTGGTGCGAACATTACAGTCTGATCATCTTCAGAAAATTTTTCAAGCATCCATATCGCAAAATCTTCAGCATCTTCAATAGGAAGTTTTACGATAATATAAAATGCTCCCTGAGGTTTGACACAAACCACTCCTTCGATTTGTTGGACTTCATTATACACGATATTCCTGCGTTTATCATATTCTTGCAGTACATTAACAAAATACTCGTCCTGAATATCTACTGCTGCATTTGCTGCAAGCTGATCAATTGTTGGAGGGCAGAGCCGTGCCTGTGCAAATTTCAAAATTGACTGCATTAGCACCTGGTTTCTGGAAATAACGCAGCCGATCCTTGCACCGCATGCACTATATCGTTTTGAAATGCTGTCAACCATAATTGCACGGTCTTCGATCCCGTTTATATGAAGGATGCTTGTATGTGAAAGACCATCGTACACAAATTCTCTATACACTTCATCAGAGATAAGATAGAGATCATATTCAAGGGCAATATCTGCTAATCGCTCAAGATCACTTTTCAGGTAAACTGCGCCTGTCGGATTTCCGGGATTACTGAAAAGAATTGCTCTTGTTTTATCTGTGATGCATTCAATTATTTTTTCATTTGATGGTAACGTAAAACCTTCTTCTGCATAGGTTGTGACGGGTCTGATCTTTACCCCGGCAATCGTTGCAAATCCATTATAATTTGTATAGAAAGGTTCTGGAACTATTATTTCATCACCCACATTACAGGTTGCAAGAAGTGCAAAAATAATTGCTTCCGAACCCGCAGTTGTTACTATTATATCATCTGTTTGTAAGGGTATGTTGTGCTTTTCATAATATCTGACAAGATTTTGTCTGTATTTCAGCAGTCCTTGAGAAGGTCCGTAACACAGCACTTTCTCATCAAAATGATTATAAGCATCCATGATTTCTTTGGGGGTTTCTATATCCGGCTGCCCTATGTTAAGATGAAATACACGCCTGCCTTTTGCTTTTGCTTCATCCGCATAAGGAGCAAGTTTTCTTATCGGTGACGCCTGAATATCTAATGCTCTTTTTGATAATTCCATGTTACCTCATTTTTAATTATCATATTGCTTTACAATTTTCATTTCAATTTTTACTTTATTAAAATCATTTTTTGTATTTGAGTTGAGCCCTCGTACTGTAATTTGTACAGATACAGACCATTTCCAAGTTGAGAAGTATCGAAATAAGCTCTTCCCTTTTCACCTTTGATCGTAGTGACGTAATCTCCGTGAATATTATATATGTCGATGAGAACATTCTGCATTTGCGCACTTCCCCTGAGCTGATAAGAGATAACAGTTGCATTTTCTACAGGATTCGGAAAATTACCAAGAAGCTTTGTTTCATTATAGAATTCAGGATTATCAAGACCGGTTTGGGGAATTCCCTCTCCATAAACATCAATATTTTCAATTTGAAAAGGTAACACCGATACTGAAATTTGGTTATCATATATTTGTGCAAGTGTAGGTGAGAATACAAGATCATATTCCTGGCTTTCCCCGCTTGATAAACTGTAGTCAAGTACTGAAACCGGAGAAGCGCTTCCCGTTTCCATAACTGTAAAACCATCAGGAGTTGTAATAGTACCTGCGAGAGTTCCACCGCCCACATTTTTTATTATGAATTGATCTGTTGAGTCGTTCCCAACGAATACCTGTCCAAAATCAAACATTGTAGGTGTCAGGTAGAGAATCGGATAGTCCGGGTTCGATGCAGGGAAACTTATATTGTCTATCCATGCGCAATCGCTTCCACCTGTGGTGTTTGTATCTTTATCATATACCCACTTGAACGTATGAGTGCCTGTCGTGACTGAAAATGATTCCTGAGACCAATCCATTTGACCTGACCACTGCCCCTGCATTGAGTCGTCAATATAGAATTGCAGAAAATCGTAGCTACTTTCCGAAGAAACTTTTCTAAAAAATGTAATCTGTCCACTTGCTACATCCATAGTAACGAACATCTCAGTTGAAGCATTATTACCAATTGCACCTGAGCGCGCACAATACACACCTTGATATGCATTAGAATTGATAGTCCAATCCAAGCTGCCACCAAATTGCCAGTTGAAAGAGCTGAAATCGCCTGTCTCAAAATCTTCATACGGCATTGACCCAATGTTTATTATAATATCATACATCCCTGAAAATGCACCATTATTACAATGCAGATCAAGTGAAAAATAAGCAGGATGCCCATTTGGAGTTCCACCCGAAGCAGAGACGATGACCGATGAAGTATCCATCTCACCGGGTGCGATATTGCTGTAGGGATCAAGCTGTCCAGTCACGTTGATGAACTGATCAGAACAACTCAGCAATGAAATGATGTCAGTCGCCATTTCCGTGCCATTATTCCTTACAATAATATATAATTCAGCTTGTTCGCCTGGATCGAGAATGCCGTCATTATTTCCGGTCGCAGAATCATCAATATAGTAGTTATCTATTACAAGATTCGCTCCCTGAATGAATTCAGTTGAGATTGCATCAAGATCAAAACCGGCATCCGGAGCAGTTTGAGTTCCGTCTCCATCATCTACTATTTTTATGAACTGTGCTTCTGAAAGACCTGATCCGCTCAGATCAAATTCTGTAGTTCCTGAACCAGAACCTACTAAGTAGAAGGGACCGTCAATAGAATTGCCTGCATAGCAGTCGAATCCTTCCGGAGAGCCGTCTCCTTCATAAACCGTAAAATCATTAAACGTCCCATCAACAATGGGATACTGCATATCAATTATGCACCAACCGTCTTTTCCAATTGAATAATTTATATTATCCGGTTCTCCAAGAGATGCAGGAGTATTTCCTTCATCACCCGTATTATTATCCGGTATCTGGCTTGCAGAAAATTTGTATCCGTAAAAAGCATCTTCGTCAGAAGGTTGAAGCTGGAAATCCGTAGCTGTAGCATTATTAGCTGTAACAACAACGTTGTTTATTGTCTGAGTTTCATAGCCATTTGCAATGATCGTAATATCATAAGTGCCAGGTAAAACATATTTATGATAATCACCAAATGCAGGATCTGTATAGCATGGAAAATAGTTGTTTATAAAAACTGTTGCTGCAACGGGATCGCCAGTGTTGATATCGGTTACTACTCCTTCTAATCCATAACCTGCGTATTCTATCATGGCAATCATAGCAGGAACATTACGCTGATAATAAAGTTGGATCTGTGATGCAGGAGGATGCTTAGAATAAGAAATTTCCATTGACCAACTGATCGCTCCGGCAGCCCCATAATTTGTATCTTTTGTACTTCCGTTAATTGGATACATTCCCGTACAACCTTGTCCGTAATCCAAATTTGGATATGTTGAAGTCGTGGAATACACACCTGCAAGTTGAATTATATGATTGAAATCCGGGCATTGGTCAGCACGATAACTCCAGGGACAAGAGATAAATTCAGTTCCACTGTGATAGGTGGTGTGAACCACGAACTGTCTGCTATAAGTTGCGTCTCTCAATGCTTGTGATTCTACTTGCGAAAATGCCCCGCTGCTTCCTCCCCAGCCGTCCCACATATAACCTGCATCACGATTAAGATCTACACCATTGGAATTATAGCGGCTATCTGCTACACGCCCATCAGGATTTACCATGTAATATATCCAGATTTCGCGATTATCCACCAGATTTGTAATATTGGGATCAACGCCGTAATCCATGCACAGTTCACGGGCAAAGCGAATGCAATTTTCAGAACATCCTACTTCATCACCATGAATTCCGCCATCGAACATTACTTCAGCTTCATTTTCATCCAGAGTTACGTTATCGCTTATCTTGAGTGCTCCCAGTTCCCTTCCCTGTACGGAAGTACCAAATATATACTTTTCACAAATGTCGGGAAATGCAGTTGCCAGACTATCTGCAAGGGCAACAATTTCTGCATATGTATGATAAGCTTCCCTGGTAGTATCCATAGATTGCCAGAATTTCCCGGAAAACTCATTCAGGTCTTCGCGCTCGATCCTATATTTGAGCCCGGTAGATTTTATCATTTCCAATTCGGATGGAATTACATACAATAATGCTTCTCCGTTTGGATAGACATCACCATTCAGTTTGAGGGCATACAATGTTTGATAATCTGATTGTGAATTCAGAAATACTCTGACTTCCATTTCCCCGGATCGCCATGCAAAGAGAGGTGCGGAAAAAAGAAGGCATAATGCAATAGGTAAAATAATTTTTTTCATATTTAATCCTGTATTAAAATTTTATTCTCTTTTATTT
>JAGHCS010000085.1 GCA_021160355.1 Candidatus Cloacimonadota bacterium | reverse complement strand
GGTGGCATGAAAATGCTTCCTATATGGATAAAAACAGGATCTGCAATTCTTCTAATCATACTTATCATAAGGGCAATTTTATTAAAAATTTTTATGAATAAGAAAATAAACATTCAGGATGAAAATATGGAAAATATCTATAAAGTGCCTGACATGAGCTGTAAGCACTGCGTCATGTCTATAGAAAATGAAATTAAAAAAGTAAGCGGAGTAGAAAAAATTGACATCTCTCTTTCCGATAAGTTGGTTAAAGTAATTGGTGAATATAAAAGAGATGCTGTAATAATAGCAATAAATAAAGCAGGTTATAAAATTGAACAAAAATAATAGGAGGAACAGCAGATGAAAAAATATCAATGCAGCGTGTGCGGCTATATTTATGACCCCAAAGTAGGTGATCCCGACTCCGGCATCGAACCAGGAACTCTATTCGAAGATATTCCAGATGACTGGATATGCCCTGTTTGTGGTGTTGATAAAGACATGTTTGTAGAAATTTAGGAGAAAAATGGGATTCCAAAAAATCAAAAATGATGTTTACTATGTAGGTGTCCAGGATTGGGACAGACGCACTTTTGACGAGCTCATCCCTCTCCCTGACGGCACAAGTTATAATGCTTATATAATTCGCGGGAGTGAAAAAACTGTCCTGATCGATGCGGTCGATCCACCAAAAATTGAGGAACTACTCACAAACCTGAGAAAGCTAGGTATTGATAAACTTGATTATATCATTTCCAATCATGCGGAGCAAGACCATTCAGGAGGAATTCCCATCATATTGGAAATGTACCCTGATGCAGTTGTTGTAACAAATCCAAAATGCAAATCCTTTCTGATGGATCTTCTTAATATTGCCGACGAGAAATTCCTTGAAATCACTCATGAAAGCACTCTTTATCTCGGCAATAAAACTTTAAAGTTCCTTCTCGCAGCGTGGGTCCACTGGCCAGAAACGATGTTCACGTACCTTGAAGAAGATAAAATCCTCTTTTCGGGAGATCTTTTCGGTTCTCATATGACATCCAGCGAATTGTTCGTGCAGGATGAAGCAAAGGTATATTTCGCAGCAAAACGATATTTTGCTGAGATCATGATGCCGTTTAGGACAAATATTCGAAAGCATCTTGATATGTTGAATAATTACCAGGTTGAGACCATTGCTCCAACGCACGGACAGGTGTATGACAATCCAGAATTTATTCTCGAACAATATCATGAATGGATATCAGACACTGTCGAAAACAAGGTGCTCATACCCTATATTTCCATGCATGGAAGTGTTGAAAAGATGGTGAACTATCTTACTGAAAAACTTACTGAACTCGACATTACTGTTATTCCATTTAACATGTCCGTGACAGATATTGGAGAATTCGCAATGGAACTCGTCGATGCCGCGACTGTCGTGATCGGTTCATCAACAGTGCATGTCGGTCCACATCCCAAAATGATGTATGCGGCTTACCTTACAAATATGCTCAGACCTAAAGCAAAGTTTGCCTCGATCATTGGCTCGTTTGGCTGGGGTTCGAGAATGGTGAACATGCTTAAAGATATTCTTACGAATTTCAAAGGCGAATTATTGGAACCCGTCATCAGTAAAGGTTTTCCAAAAGAATCTGATTTCAAAGCTCTTGATGAGCTTGCAAATACGATTGCTATGAAGCATAAAGATCTAAAATAATTTCGGAGGAACGAAAATGAATATATTCGATGTGACAGAAATTTATCAATTTGCAGTTCAAATTGAAGAAAATGGCGAAAAACTCTACCGTGCAATGGTAGAAAAATTTAATGATCCAAAAGTGAAGGAACTCTTCGGCTTTCTTGCAGAAGAAGAAGTCCATCACGAAAAAGTCTTTAGAGAGATGCTGGCAAAGCTCGAGGATTATAATCCACAGGAAAGTTATCCTGGCGAGTATTTTGACTACCTGCATGCATACGCAGATAATCTCGTTTTCACAATTGATAAGATCGACGAAGGTATTAATGGAGTGCACACAGTTGATGAAGCACTTCAATTTGCAATTGGGAAAGAACTCGATACAATACTCTATTATCATGAAATGAGAAATGTGGTTCCGGGGCACCAGCAAAAAATGGTTGATGACATCATCGACGAGGAGCGCAAGCACGTGGTGCAACTCACAGAGATGAAGCGTCAGCTTGGGAAGTAACTATCATGAATAATATGAATATTGATAAATATTCCAAAAAGGACCTTTTCCTCACTGCATTAAAAAGTGAAGAGAACAGTAAAAATGTCTATCACGATCTGGCAGGACGCGTAAAGAATTTCATGCTCAAAGATAAGCTTGAATTCCTCTCTGCAGAAGAGCAAAAACACTATGATTTCTTTTCCAAGCTCTGGAAAGAGGTATTTCCTGCAGAGGAAATAATTCTGCCGAATGAAACACCTGTCCCTTTACCGGAAATCATAATCGATTCCGAAAAAATGAGGTTCAGCGACATTTTCCTTCAGGCAATGAATGCAGAAAAAGCAGCACATTATTTCTATCTCTCTCTTGCAAACAAATTCAAAATGGATGAAGAACTCTCTCGCAGACTTAGGTATATTGCCTCGATGGAAATGGGACATTACCGTCTTCTTGAACTAGAAAAAGAGCAGGCAGAAGAGTTCGAAAAATACGATGTTGAATTTGACATGATGCATATAGGCCCGTAACCAAAAAAATCTTAGAAAATTTAGGAGAAAAAATGGAAGATAAAATAAACATGCCATTACTAGGCGATGCGTTCCCGGAAATGGAAGTTAAGACAACGCAGGGAATGATGAAACTCCCCGACGAAATGGCAGGAAATTGGTTTGTGCTTTTTAGCCATCCTGCAGACTTCACACCTGTATGTACCACTGAATTTGTTGGTTTCCAAAAAAGAATGGAACAATTCAAAGCAATGGATTGTAAACTCGTCGGACTTTCCATCGATCAGGTATTTTCACATATCAAATGGATCGAATGGATTAAGGATAATCTGGATGTTGATATAGAATTCCCAATAATTGCAGCAAATGATTCGATTGCAAACAAGCTCGGATTGCTTCATCCCGGAAAAGGTGCGAGCACTGTTCGTGCAGTTTTTGTTGTTGACCCAAAAGGCAAAGTCCGACTCATACTTTATTACCCTCAAGAAATAGGCAGAAATATGGACGAGATAGTCAGATCAGTCAAAGCGCTTCAGCTTTCAGACACGAAAGGGATTGCCGTTCCTGCCAACTGGCCCAATAATGAACTTATTGGTGACCGCGTGATCGTACCCCCAGCATCAGACATGAAAGCAGTGAAAGCACGTAAGGAAGATAAAAGTCTCGAATGCTTCGACTGGTGGTTCTGCTACAAAGAAAACAAATAAGGAGAAGCTATGACAAAACTCATGGAAATCTATAAATGTGAAAAATGCGGAAATATCGTAGAAATGGTTCATGGCGGACCGGGCGAACTTGTCTGCTGTGGTGTTCCAATGATAAAAATGGAAGAAAATACAGTTGACGCTGCTGTCGAAAAACATATTCCTTTTGTTGAAAAAATAGCTGACGGCATCAGGGTTAAAGTCGGTTCTGTCCCACACCCGATGATCGATGCACATTATATTGAGTGGATCGAGGTGCAGAATGGTCCATGGGTAAACCGTAAACACCTTATTCCCGGAGACAAGCCCGAAGCTGAATTTTATGTCAAAAACAATGACAAACTCCAAATCCGTGCGTATTGTAACATCCACGGTTTATGGGAAAAGGAATAATTCGAGGTATTCTATGATAAGTAAAAAAATGACTGATGCGCTCAATCTTCAGATAAATAAAGAACTTTATTCTGCTTATCTTTACCTCGCGATGTCAGCACATGCGCAGGATATAGGACTGAAAGGGTTTGCTAACTGGTTCTTTATCCAGGTTCAGGAAGAGATGAGCCATGCACAAAAAATCTATAATTATGTATTCGAACAAAATCAGAAAGTGATTCTCGATGAGATAAAGAAACCTCCCGCTGAATTTGAATCTCCGATGGACATGTTCCAGAAGACACTCGAACACGAACAATTTGTAACAAAAAGCATCAATGGACTTGTTGCTCTCGCACGAGAAGAAAATGATTATGCAACAGAGATCTTCCTTCAATGGTTCGTGACCGAGCAGATCGAAGAAGAAGGCAACGACAACGAGATCATCGATAAGCTGAAATATATCGGCGATAATGGCAATGGACTCCTTATGCTGGACAAAGAGCTCGGTGTTCGAACCTTTGTCGCACCAGCAGTAACGGCTGAGTAGGATATGAGACACTGGCGATGTAAAGTTTGCGGACACATTTTCAGGGGAACAGAATCCCCTGAAAAGTGCCCTCATTGTAGTGCTCCACAGGAGATGTTCCATTCCATCACTGATGAAAATGAGCATGCTTATATTAAAACCGGGCATAAGATTGCTCATACCGATAAAATCGAAATTCAACCTTTTTTTGGAAACTTTGAACATCTCGCTCCGTACATGTACACTATTCCAACCGGCGAGAAACTTACCATTCAAGACCATCCTCTCGAAGAGTTGTTCTATGTGATCAAAGGCTGTGTAAAAATTCATATTGGTAATCATGAATTTATCTCACAGTGTGGCTATGCAGTGCAAGTAAAGAAAGATGTTCCGCATTCGATTGAGAATTGTGGAGATGAGCCAGCAGTAGTCATTGCAGTAAAAGCATCAAAAAAAATAGATAATTGAATTACAGGAGTTTACGTGAAAAAGAAATTCACATTAATCATTTCTATCGTCCTTTTTATAAGCATTGGTCTTATGATGGGATGCAATCTTTTCAAATCAAGCAGTAACAATGATGATTACTTCCCGATATTTGAAGTTGAAGCAGGTAATTATTACGATCTTGGCTTTGCAATAGGCCAACGATTCGCTGAGAATATTCAGCAGGCCATGATAAGACAAGCTGATTTAGATGCAATTATTGCAAACATTATCTCCATTGATTCGGTTTATTTCTATGAAAATCTTCTTGCAAAAGCAGAAGAACTCTTCCCGGATTTTGTAGATGAGATTCGTGGAACATCAGACGGTTCGGGAATCGAGTTTGAGACTCTCATGCGGTTAAATATGTTCGGAGATATAATAGCCCTTTATTATGGGCTTGTGGGAAAAACCGGTATGGATATTCCGTCATCGTTACTTGGGTGTTCCACGGTGAGTTATAATTATAACGGGAATCAATATCTCAGTCACAATGAAGATGGAATGGCAGCGTTGCATGACCTTATGTCTGTTATAAAAGTGAGCCTGCAGGATAAGCCGGATTTCATTAATCTTTATTATCCGGGATTGCTGTGCGGAGTCGCACCTTCAATGAATGATGTGGGATTAGCTTATTCAGGTAATTATATTCAGAGTGCTGCCGGAGTGCCAAACGGGGTTCCACATTTATTTATCTTCCGAGCTCTACTTGAAGCAGAAAGTGTGGATGAAGCAATTTCTATTATAGAAAATACTCTCACTTGCAATGCTCTTCACGTGAACATTGCTTCCGGCATCGAGAACCGGGTTGTGTCCGTGGAGAAAGCAGAAAATACCGCAGTTGTGCATGAAGTCGAAGGTTTGTACGCTCATACGAATCATTTTGTTCAAGATGCAATGCTGGGCTTTCCTACAGCGGACGATGAAACAACAGTTGAACGCTATACAACTTTGATGGGATTAATAGCAGGTTATGAAGACCACCTCGCAGATGTTGATTGCGATGTGCTACATGGTTTCCTGTGTGAAGTTGCTGCGGAACCGGATACGACCGGCGGTATAACCGGTGGAATGACACTCGGTTCTTCAATCTTCAATTTGCAAACCGGAAACTGGGAATTATTCTTCAATAATCCAGAGGATAATCTCTCACAAAATCTTCATTTCTAAAATAATATTTAAGTAAAAGGAGCAATATATATGAAAGAGATCAAAGGTACAAAAACAGAAAAAAATCTCTTAACTGCTTTTGCAGGCGAATCTCAAGCCCGCAATCGATATGATTTCTTTGCAAAACAAGCAAAGAAAGATGGTTATGAGCAGGTATCCGGAGTATTTACGGAAACTGCTCTCAACGAAAAAGAGCATGCAAAAAGATTGTTCAAATTCCTCGAAGGAGGTGAAGTAGAAATTCAAGCTTCATTTCCTGCAGGTAAGATCGGTACGACTGCAGAAAACCTTACTGAATCTGCGGCTGGTGAACATTACGAGCATACGATCATGTATCCTGAATTTGCACAAACTGCCGAAGAAGAAGGTTTCAGCGAAATCGCAATTGCTTTCCGTCATATAGGTCAAGCAGAAGTTCAACATGAAAAACGTTTTCTTGGATTGCTAAAAAACATCGAGAATGGCACTGTATTCAAAAAAGACAAGGTGGTAAAATGGAAATGCAGAAATTGTGGTTATGTTCATGAAGGCATAGAACCACCTGAAAAATGTCCGGCTTGTGCACATCCGAAAGCATACTTCGAAGTGAAATGTGAAAATTGGTAATCTCCTAATTCTCTCACATTTACAAAACCCGTCGATTCGTATTGGCGGGTTTTTTTATAGTGTCAATTTGAAAGAATTCGCGCAAAGACGCAAAGGCATAAAGATGCAGAGACGAAGAGTTTTATAAGATCAAATAAAAAAGGGAATGTTATTCCCATGAAGCTTGTCCTCACGAAAGTGGGGAGTGGGAATCCAGATATTTTATATGTCTCTTTTTAAACAT